>JBQCEI010000001.1:0-2914 GCA_051960375.1 Aureliella sp.
CCCGGCTTGCCCTTGTGTTTGCCTTTGGCCTTGGCGTCGGCCGCCGCTTTGAATTCGGTCAAGCCGCCCGGGGGCGGAGCGGCACCGGGGCGAGCCCCAGCCGGTCCGCCAGGCTTGGGCCGAGCGCGGCCGCCCGCTTCACCGCCGGCCGGACCTTGCGGCTTGGGCAGCAGCGTCTCCAGCGGAGCGTTCATGCCTTGGCGATGGCCGCTGAGCAGATCCTTGGTCAGCTTGAACTCGGGCTTTTGCGGCGCAGGCTCGTTCGACTTGGCCGGAGCGCTGGGCGCCTGCATCCCCTTGGGAATGCGGGCCAAGTTGATCACCGGTTCGCGGCGCTGTTGCGGCGGCTTCTTGCGCTCTTCACCCGGCTTGGCGGTGGCCGGAGCGCTGCGGCGCGAACCGAGCACGCGGACGCGGCTGCTGGCGGCGGCGGCCGACGGGCCGATGTAATCTTCGCGCGACAGCGGGGCTCGCGTCGTGGGCTCCGACTCGGCAGCCGCGGGGCGTACCGGCGCGATCGGCGGCATCGGAGACACGGGAGCCTCGGCGGGCTGCTCGGGTTCGGGCGTCGCGCGCGTCAGCGGCGCAGGCTTGGGCGGCGCCGTCTCGGCGGCCGGTGCGGCTGCAGGCGGCCGACCGACGACCGGGGCTGCCGGCGGAGCAGGGGCCGTGGCAGGCGTCTCTTTGACTACTTGCGGCTTGGGAGCCAGCTGGGGCGGGGGCGACATGGGTTTGGCGGTGAGCGGCTCGCGAATCGGGGCGCCGATAGGAGACGCAGCGGTGCTGCGCGCAGAAGCGCCGGAGGTGGCAGCAGATGCTTCCGGAGCGTTGCCACCGGATAGATACTTACGGATTCGAGCGACTTCGTCGTCCTCGAGACTCGCCAGCGCGGAGCCCTTGTTCAGGATTCCGATGCGCGTGCAAAGGTCGACTAACTCTTTGCTGTCTAATTTGAGCTCTTTGGCGAGCGCGTAGATGCGTACTGGCACGTGGAGGTATTCCTCGCAATTTCGTTTAAGCGGTCCTAGGTTCGACAGCCTCGCGCTACAGTGGGCGAGCCCGTCGGGCGTGACAGGGACCACTCAAACGTGGTTTGTCCTTTTACATGAGACGTCTCCTGCTACGGGGAAGAACGTCGCCGAGGATGCGATATTCCCAGCGGATGGCGGCCTGGGGGGCCACGGTCCTGCCGGCGCGAGCTTCGACCAGAGAATTAAGTCTGATCGGTAGCATCGCTTGGTTCCGTCGCTTCCTCTTGGTTTACCGTCTCCGCGGCAGAGTCTTCCGATGACTCTGCTACGGCTGTGTTGCCGGGGGCGGCTGTATTGCCAGGCGCGCCCGTATTGCCAGGAGTGGCGCTGGTCCCGGGAGCGCGCGCCGACTCCGTTGCCGCGCGGGCTGCCGGCGGAGCCGAAGCTCCGAGGCGCTCCTGTTCCTTCTTGAGCCGTTTTTGCTCTTCGGCCTGCTGCTCGGCCTCTTCGGCCCGCTGCTCGGCTTGCTCGACCAGCGCGTCGGCTTGCTCGGCGGTCAGTTCGCCCATCTCCATCAGCGCATCGGGCTCAATCACAGACAAATCATCGTATGACAAATAACCCTGTTCGACCAGTCGCTGAGCCAAGTCCTCGGTCATCCCCTCCAGCTGCATATAAGCAGTCACCGCGCGGTCGATCTGCTCTTCCAGCTCGGCCGAGGTCATGATCTCGATATCCCAGCCGACCAACTTGCTGGCCAGACGGACGTTTTGCCCGTACTTGCCGATCGCCTGCGAGAGATGTTCTTCGCGCACCAGCACGATGGCCCGGCCGATCATGTCGCACAGTAATACCTGTTCGGTTTCGGCCGGCTGCAGGGCACTTGGGATCAGTACCAGCGGATCATCGCTCCAACGCACGATATCGATGCGCTCGCCGGCCAGTTCGCTGGTGATGTTCTTGATGCGGTTGCCTCGGACGCCGACGCACGCGCCGACGCAGTCAACGCGCTGATCGGAGCTGCTGACAGCCACTTTGCTGCGATGGCCCGGCTCGCGGCTGATCGCATTGATCTTGATAACCCCTTCGGCGATCTCGGGGATCTCTTGCTCGAACAAACGCTGGACCAACTGCGGCCGCGTCCGGCTGAGGATTACCTTGACGCGATTGCCCGCCGCCTTCACTTCGAACACCACCGCGCGAATGCGGTCGCCGTTGTGGTAGGTCTCGCCGGGAATCTGCTCGCCGCGCGGCAGGATGGCTTCCATATTGCCCAGCTGCACCGTGGTGACGCCGCGGTCGCTCCGCTGGACGGTGCCCGAGACGAGCTGTCCCACTTGATCGTGGAACTCTTCCATCAGCGAATCGCGCTCGGCTTCTTTCACCTTCTGAATGATGACCTGCTTGGCGGTCTGCGCGCCGATGCGGCCAATCTCTTCTTGGTTCAGTTCGCGGCCGTTGCACGCGGCGTACAGAGCGCCGGACTGGCGGTTGATCGAAACCGAGATGTCGGCCTCTTCGCCGAAGTGCTTTTTGACGGCCGTGACGTACGCAGCCTCGATTGCCGAGAATACAACCTCGCTATCGATGTTCTTTTCGCGATGGAGCGAGTCGACAATTCTGAGCAGTTCAGATGGATTCATGCGTCGGATATTTTAGTTGGGCTTCTCTGAGGCGGTTGCGACTGCCGGCTCCGTTTACCGACCGTCCGCCACACAGGGGTCGCACCACTGTAGCCGCCACAAGCGCGGGGGCCACTGGTAGCCTACTTGCTCAATGCCTGAGACCTATCAGCGCGTGAGACCTGTCAGCCAACGAAATATCGGTGGAGTACGGCCGAAGAACCGCCATGCGCGGGGTCCGTCGGTAATCCGACAATCGTACTTTTGTGTGCTCGAAGTGTCAACGCACGTAAGCGCCTATCGGAAAATAACTTCGGCACA
>JBQCEI010000002.1:0-2647 GCA_051960375.1 Aureliella sp.
CATGCTGACCGAAGAGGGGAAACCTTAGTCCGCCGCGCCTGGAGTGCTGTCTTCGACCGATCTGTTGACGGCGAAGGTCGGTACAGGAATTGGTAGGGCGATTTTTGCCGCCAATTCCCAGCCTCTATCTCAGCCGGTCTGTTACCAGGTTCAAGTCCTGTGCGAGAGCGGTTCTGAGTTGACCGACGAGGAAAAAGAGGAGATTCGCGACTGCTTCTTGCAAGCGCGGGCGATCCTGCTCGACCAGATTGCCAAGGACTCAAACGCACGGTAATCCGATGGATAAGAAAATCGAACCCAACGTCCGCCAGAACACCGACGAGGATCCCTCGCTAATCTCGGCTTGGCTCCATGCGCTCGTTAGCCCCTTTTTCCTGTTTCAAGGGCTGGCCGACGCTTTCCTATCGTGGTTGTTTACCAGGCCATGGCGGCGGCTGTGCCTCTTTCTGGCGCCCCTGGCCCTGGTGGCTGTCGCAGTGGGGCTGATCATCCGCGGCAGTTTGTTGGATCGCGACCAATTGCAGATGCAATACGCTCTTTTGGCCGAGGAGGAATTGAACCGCATCAACAGCGAAACTTCGACCAACGCAGACGAGCAGCCCGACGCGGCTGCCTCGCAGCTGATGCAGCGCGAGCGCACCTCGGAATACGCCGATATGCTCTTTCGGCGGCTCCTGCGTCTGAACGATCGGGACCCGAAGACGCGCTTCATGGTCGCTAGCCAGCTGGCCAGCAGCGGCCGGCTCGAGCAGGCTCGCAAGTTGATGCAGGAGATTGCTCCTGCCGGCGCTCACGGTTTCCCGCCGGCCCACACCTGGTTAGCGATCGATTTGCTCGGTCGCAATAATCGAAGCGCCGATGAGCAAACGCAGTTGATGGGACACTTGCGAGAAGCCTCCGGCTGGAACGGAGCCAGCGGCAAACTGTTAGCGATTTATGCAAATCTGCTCTCCGCTGAAGGCAATCGCCAGGAAGCGCTGAGCGTCATGGAGAGGGCTGCCAAGAAGGACCCCAGTTTGACGGCTGCTCTGGCCGTGATGGCTAAGAAGTGGAATGTGCCGAAGATCGCCGCCGAAGTGACTGCCGAAGCGGTGTCGCAGTTGGAAGAAAAGATTCAATCTAACAACGGATCGGAGCAGGACTTCATCCAATTGGCCAGCCTCAAGCTTGCCCAGGAGCAATACGAAGCGGCTTTGGAAACTTGCCGGCAGGGATTGAGTCAATTGAAGGGAGAGAGTGAGCGACTGAAACTGCTCTCCTCAGAAGCGTTGCGATTGATGTATCGCCGCTCCATACGCAAGACGCCCGGTGGCGTCGAAGTGGAGTTGGCGTTGCTCGATGCAGCTATGAAGGAATATCCGTCGAACCCGGCGCTCGCCGAAGAGATCGCCATGCTTTCCGAAATGGGCGTCGAGGCGACCCCCCAGCTAAAGGCCGCACTTGAAAACCAGCTGGTCAATGGCAAAGCGACCGCACTAGCGCATTTGCTGCTGGCTAACCAAGAGCTCAAGGGTGGGCGGATCAAAGAGGCGATACCTCATCTTGAGCTGACGCTGAAACACGCTCCTTCTAACCCGATCGCGCTTAACAATCTTGCACTTGCTTTGGCATTGACCGATACGTCACAGCTCGGGCGAGCCGAAACGCTGATCGACCAGGCCATTGCGATCAACCCTCGCAACGCCGAGCATTACGACACGCAAGGCGAAATCCGGCTGATTGCCGACCGTCCGCTCGATGCAGTTGCCAGTTTGGAAAAGGCGATCGCGATCGACTCCAACCGGCAACATACGCGCGAGCTCATGGTCAAAGCCTACCGAGCCGCGGGAGCTGACGACATGGCGCGCGTGCACGAAAAGTTCTTAGCGGAGGCAAGAACTAAGAAAGCGGTGAGCAGTATCGCGTCAGAGCCAGAGGATAGCCCCGCTCAACAACCTGCCGACGCTGCAGCGGCCGAAGAAGATCAACCGTCGGAAGCAGCTCCATAAGCCGAGCAAGGACTTCGCGCCTTCCCGTGAGCTTAAAAAACGAGTCTCGCGCGAAGTCGCGAAGGCGAGAAAAGAAGTCATTCTGAACTGAGGCCGAGCTGTTTCATCTTTTGCTGGAGCGATTGGCGGTGGATGCCGAGCTGGCGGGCGGCGGCGCTGATGTTGTGGTTTTGAGCGATTAACGCGCGAGTGATGGCGGCGCGTTCGAAGTTTTCGACTAGAAGATTTCGCGCTTCACTCAGCGGTAGGTCGTAATAGCTTTCGAAGCCGTCGGGCTGAGTGAGTTCCTCGCTTGGCGTCAGGCCTAGGTCGGCGGGTGAAATGCAGTTCGATTCGGCCATGGCGGCGGCCGATTGTACGCGCTGTTTCAGTTCGCGGACATTGCCAGGCCATAAGTGATTGACGAGCGCCGTCACGGCTGCACTCGAAAAACTCAGCTCGGGGCCAAGAAACTCCATGGCTAAGGGTAGGATGTCTTCGCGGCGGGCTCGAAGCGGCGGGATGGACAGCTCGATGCCGCGGAGGCGAAAGTACAAGTCTTGCCGGAACAGTTTGTCCGCGATGGCTTGCTCCAAGTCTTGATGCGTGGCGCTGATCACGCGCACGTCGACGCGGATCGTTTCCTCCGAACCGACCGGCTGCACCAGCCCTTCTTGCAG
>JBQCEI010000003.1:0-7282 GCA_051960375.1 Aureliella sp.
CCATATACCGCCACAATGCGTGGATGGTCCAGCAAGGCAGCCACTCGAGCTTCATAGAGGGCACTTCCCGGCCTTTCGTCGTCAGGTGTTGAGGCAACCAGGAATTTGAGCGCAACGTCTCGCTGCAGTACCTCATCGCTAGCCAGCCAAACAACGCCGCTTGCACCACGGCCTATTTCGTGCTTAAGCATGAAGCCGTCGACCAATTCTCCTTCACATAATGTTGCTTGCACCTCAGCAGGAATTTGGAACCACTGAGGCCTGATCAAATGCGATAGCTCGGGAAAGCGGCGGCGGTATTCTCCTTCGCTGGGTGACCGACCAGAGGCACGCATCCTCTGGAGTTCAATCAGAACAAGTTCCTGCCACAAGGTGGTGGCGGTATCGTTATGGGCGCTACGGACATAGTCTTCGATCTGCGGTTGCCGGCCGCTCACCCACGCCTGTTCAAAAGTCTCGCATATCGCGTCAATCTCTCGGAGCCGGTTAATCTCGGTATCGTCGATGCCCATTTTGCATGTCTAGCTCCCAGGTTTTGCGCACTATTTCCACCCAGCGTTGCACAGTGCGCTCCGTACGATTAAGCGTTGTTGCAATCTCACTGTTGCTGTACCCCTGCATACGCATCACAGTAGCTTGACAGTGCAGGTCGTTATCGAGCAGTCCCAGCAAGCGTTCGAATTCTTCCTGAATCGCCACCATCACATCAGGGGTGAGCCGGCTGCTGAAAACGCTGGACGATTGGATATGCAACGCCTCCCCAACAGCCAAGCTCTGTTCGTCACGAACCGCGCCTCTACCACGTTTTTGCCTGTTTTCTTTTCGAATCAGGTCTGCAGACTTTTGCTTTGTAATGGCAATGAGCAGTTTCCAAAGCTCATCCCGGTCGACCAGGTGAGGAAACCGCCCTCCGATGATTCCCTCGAAGACACTTTGGATCACGCTGGCCGCTACGTCTTCTTCATCGGCAGCCCGCAGATATCGACGGCTTATGCGACTCCTAGCAAACTGCGCAACCCTGGCGAAATAGCGTTCCCAAAGGCAGAGAGCGGCATGACCGTCGCCGTCTCGCAGCTCTTTCAACCAGTAAGTTACCGATTCTGCATCGCATCGTTGCATAAGCAGCTCGCAATCCCTGTTCGGGCGGCCGCTCAAACGGCGGCGATCGCTACACATCTTAGGGGTGCCGCAAAACATTTCAACTATTTTGTGTGGGAGACGCTCCGAATTTGGGGCAATCTTCCGTTCAACCTAAATCGCGTGTCGCAGGGCAGCGCGTTTTGGCGGTAATTGAACATAGCGCATCCGAATCCTTTGAGGGCGCCTTATTAAATCAAGGCAAGGCGCACCAGTGCTTGCAAGTATGGTCGCATGCCCCCCCTACAGAGCTTGGATGGCCTACGCCTGCCGTGGGCTGAGTTGGCGCAGACTCATGTTTGGCAACACGTTTTTATTAAGGAACAGTTTCATGTCACGCTGTTTATCACTGTTGGTTTTAATCTGCGCCACGGCGATGGGAGTGCCGGTATTTGGGCTCGATGTTGTCAAGCCCCACGCGTTAGAAGCGACCGTTCCTACGCAGGCGCAGACGGATAATTCTCAAGCGGGACAGGTCCAGCAAGGCCAAGTGGGACAGCCCGGTCAATCTCAGGCTGGACCGCGTCAACCTCAGACTGGAGCAGCGCCTTCTGAAGCAGGTACACCATCTAGCGAGGCGTACATGGCCGCCTCAAGCTCCAGCGCTCAGTTTATGGCATGGTCCGATGGACGGTGCGTGACGCTGAGGTACGCCGTACGTGCGGCGGGCTGCCCGAACTTTTACCAGGCGGGGGGCAGTCCTTCGATGCTGACAGTCAACTACTTCGTACACCCAGGCGTAAACCGGGTTTACGTGGGGGAAGTTTGCTTCATCGACTACGGCTACAACGCCGTTTGGATTCCATTCTTTGGTGTTTACTTACATATACTTCGCTGCAATGACCCGCCTTATTATGCGCAGGCGATGGCCTATTCGCAGTGCGGCACGATCATTGTCCAAACGCTCGACCCGGGCAATGCCGTGGCTCGCCTGCAAGTGCTCAGCTTCTCCCCACTGGCTTTCCGTAAAATTGCCGGCTATTGCCCGTGCGACACCTTCCACTGCGGTTGCCATGGCTCCTGCCATCACCACTGCGGCAGCTGTTGCTACGATCCCTGCCATAGCCATTGTCACCACCATTGGTGTTGCCTGTGCGTCCGTGAGGGAGCCGTCCACGACTGGTGGCAGCCCAACGCTACGATTTGGAACACGAACAACACCTCATTCCAAGTATCCATCGTCCGGTAAGAGAGCCCGCACTGCAGTCAGCCGATGACAAACAGGTTGCGGACTTGCGCGCATCGATGGCCAAAGTGACCGGCACTTGAGCAACACGAATGCCCAGTGCCCACCGAACTAGCGCCTCCGGCGGGCATCCTCGAGAAGTTTCAGCTGAACGAGGCTCGCGGCCAGCCGCTACAGGTGCGAACGTTACAAAGCTTGGACTCGCACTGCTCAAGGTGCCAAAGCTGCGACTGCGATCTATAGAACGGGCGATCAATGCCAGCTAGAACGCCGAGGGCAGTGCGAGTGCCAGCTGAGTACATAAATTCTCACACCCGGGGGTGACGTCGCCAGCTCCTTCTTGCACCTCGCACAGAGGCATCCGCAAGCCAGGCACAAGCGCAAGGGAGCAATGCAGTAGTGCCGATTTCACTGTCAATTCCGTCGCCATAGCGTGAAGGCCATAAGCAGGCCACAGGATGCCCAAGGCCGCAAAGCGGGAGAAGCGGATCTGTCGAGTCTTTACTCGAGAGCTTGAGCTAGAGGCAGTTCAGATGCTCTTGGATTTCGGCTCGCCATGTTCGACCATCGAACCCTGTTGGGCAACCACTAGCTGTTCCCTCTAACGCCAACTAGAATTCCCAGTCACAAGCCAAGAGCGGCGGTCATCCGCCGGCTACCGGTATAGGAGAGGTGATCAACGCGAACCTCTATCTCGCTTGCAGTGGCTGCCGGTGGACCATGCTGCCGCATGACGATCCTTGCAAGAGCACCGCTGTGGTAAACGGCTGCATCGGTCGACGACAGATCATAGCTTCGCTTGAGCGAGGTAAACGCTCGTTCGAGCCCTTTTTTTCTTCTTGAATTCGGCACCGAAATGGCCTGCCGGTCGACCACGCTCTCCGCAATCAAAGTCTCGCAGGGACGCGGCAACAGCCGCTGCAGCGCAAACTCGCCCAACCGATTGAGCAACTGTGCTGTCGTCATATTCGACCCGGCCATCCCCAATCGCCCATTGCCCGGTTCATTTCTAGCACGGGCACGTGTTGACGGGCAAACGAAGCTTGATCGAGCGAGAGGTCTAAGCGGCTCAAGCTTCGATGCGAAGACACTGGCGCAGGCCGGGCCAGTGGCACACAAAGCGAAGGCACTGTCTCAGGCCTTGCGCACGACGGCATTAAAAAGCGGAGAAGAGCACAAAAACCCAAGACAACCATCGAACCCAACGGTATACCATGGTGTCGTTAACCGATGCTCCTTCGGAAGAGAATTGTTCAAAACACCGGGATGGCGATTCGCGCCGAGATAAACCGCAAATGCTCAACTCAAGCTTCTTCTCTGATGCGTTATCTGATAATACAGCCTCTCTAGCAGTCAAGGCGGAAGCGAGAATCGTCGCAGCCGCTCCAGGCAAAGCCGTAATTGCGTGCAGCGGCCTAGACGTCGAACAGTTTGCCGGTTTGGAATTCTGCCGGCTGGAGCCCTTCGATGATCCCCGCCCAGGGACTCTGCGATATTGGGGTGGCGAAACGCATGACCGGCTTTACACTCGCTTCGAGCAGGTGATTTGGGACGTCTATTGGCGCGATCAATCGCTGAGAGTGATTCACCTCTCTTGGGACACCGGGTGTGGTGGCGAAAGTCGTGACTGGGTTGTGGCCGATTCGTCCGAAGTCGCTGAAGCGTTCATCCTGGATGTTGAACGCAAGACCCACGCGCCCGGAAATGCGATTCTGGTTTTCTCGAACGGTCACTGGAATCGTAGTGCTGATCTTTATGATGCTACACAAGCGGTATCCTTTGATGATCTGATACTGGCTGATGACATGAAGGATTCCATACGAAGCGACTTTCGCCAGTTTTTGAAGTCCGAAGATCGCTATGGACAGCTCGGCATCGCCTGGAAACGCGGTGCTCTAATGATCGGGCCACCGGGCAACGGCAAAACGCATTGCATTCGCGCTCTCGTGAAGGAGCTTGGCGTGTCGAGCTTGTACGTTCAAAGCCTTAGTCACCCCTACTACACGGCTGAACAGATGTGGCAGCAAGTGTTCGATCGCGCTCGGGGTCTACGTCCTTGTGTGCTGGTGCTCGAAGACTTAGACGCGCTCGTAGACGACGAGAACCGATCGTTTTTTCTCAACCAACTCGATGGATTTGAGCAGAATCACGGCATGATCGTACTGGCGACCACCAATCACCCTGAACGCATCGATTCAGCGATCATTGACCGCCCCAGCCGATTTGATCGCAAATACCACTTCAACTTACCAACGGTTGGAGAAAGACAGCGATATCTATCGACATGGCAACTCCGACTCTGTGACGAGACGGGTTGGAAGCCCGACCAGGTCGAAACCATTGCGCTGAGCACAGACGGCTTTTCGTTTGCGTACCTGAAAGAGCTCGTCATCAGCAGCGTGATGAAGTGGATGCAAGACCCGTCCGACAGTTTCGCCGTCGTTGCAACAGAGCAAGCGACCTGTCTGCAACGCCAGATGAAAACCAATGTCTCTCAACCAACGATACAGAACGGACGAGCCCACCGTCAGCACCAGCGTGCCTAAATAGCAGCCGATCGATTTGACTGATATCAACCTATCGCTCGAATCAGCTGCAATGTCAGCGAAACATTGCTTAGCCTTCAGTGGATGCACGGCCCAGGAGCACTTCCAAAGAGTGGTTCTTCTCGGACTTGAGCGGGCAGGTGGGCCACTGGCCTCAGCCAGTATGTTCCCTTCGACATGTGAAGCGTGCCCTGGCCATGCAATTCTCCAAGGCCTCGCAAACCTAGGCCGTCATTTGCCTTTAGCCAGAAACTCTCTGGCGTGAGCTTGGTCCGCGACCATGCCTTCTTTGAACGTCGAAGGCCAAGACACCGGCCCTAGCCAAATGGCACACGGAACAGTAGGCAACCTTGCCTCACCCGGCTGATCTTTTTTTGCGAACCAGTGTCGGAATCGCTGGAGTTTTGGCGGGATATATACGGAGCGTCTGACCGAGCGGGTTTCAACTCCAGGGCAATCGTACGTCGATTGGGATGGTCCGATCCTTGCGTAGAGAGCCGCCTGGTCAACGCCCCGGATGGGAATGCATTGCAGGAGGTAGCAATTACACAATGGAGTGATGTCCAAGGCGTTTGCGAGAAGAACCTTCCGGTACTCATCCGTGGAACAAATTACCGGTCCTCCCGTCAACCGAGGCGCCAACCATTCGCCCATCGAGATGATTTGCGTGACGTTGTGCGCCACTATGGCAATTCGAAGCTGGTTGGTTGCGGCTGTTGATCCTTCTGGAAAATGGCAATCCCTCGCGCAGCGCGTGGGACGGGTATTCTCACGCTTGGTCGTTGGAATTCAATGCTCCTCTTCAGTCGTGGACCAAGAATGCATCATGAAATTCCCTGATGCACAAGTATTTCTAGCAAGGAGATAATCATGCAGCGTCGAGAGATCGTTAAGCTGGGTACGGTTAGTGCGTTCGTGGCTACTGTTGGGGCGACGTTAGGCAATGCACCTGCCGCAGTGGCACAAGACGAGCAGACCCGTAAAGAGTCGGCACCGATTAAGAGGGGATGCGCGTGCAATGCCTCCGATCGCGACATAGTGGCCTACATTACATCAGCACACGGCGTAGTGAGCCTATTCGTGCAAAAGGGTCAATGCGCATATTTTAACTTTGTTGACGATGGAAAAAAGCGAGTGCTTTCGGCCTTCAGCCAAACGAATGAGTTGGTTGCATACTTTGCGTTTGTGCCGCTGGACGATGCATGCGTACTGATCGAGAACGATGCGAAAGAGCCGAAAAAGCGGAGTGAGCGTTCAGCACCCAAAGATCCAGTGACAACCAAGCCCGTATAGCCTGCCAGGCAACCCGCTCGCCGGCTCAGGCCTGCGAGCGGCACATTGCTTTGGAAGCGGAAGCTGACACCTCGGGAATGCAAAACGGCGACGCGATATTCGAAGCCTTTGCTGCGCCACGTACCCAATCCACTCCCACCGCAGCATGAGACTTAGACCGCCGGGAGGCGAAAGCTTATTGGTGCTAAGAGCCTCAAACCCCTGCCGCTGAGTAGCAGATGTAAGCACAAACTAAATTCAGCATAGCTTCATAGTTGGCGTCTTTCTTCTCCCAGGGGGTCAGCATGCGCCTGAATCGATTCATCCACGAATGAGTTCGCTCGCATATCCAACGCCGGGCTCGATGGCCAGGACTCTTGAGTTTGCGTTTACGCTCCTCGCCACGGGGAAGGATATGGGGCTCGTAGCCGCATTCGACGATGGTTTGAAGAACGTCTGGGGTAGTCGTAACCTTTGACCAAACACATATGCTGAAGAATGACTACATGTTCCTGTGGGAGCACTTGTTGACTGGCGAGCGTCTCTTTGGCCAGGACTTATCGCGCGAGTTTGCGCCTGAGACGGCCAGTCCAATCGGTATTCCGTTGCGGTCGGTCTGCAAGCTTCGCTCGCTTCCCGACTTGGCTCGAACTGTTGGGTTTCGACCGTTTTTTCCCCGCCGAGCGACGCCTTGGCCATCGCTCCATCGATTGCCATCGCCAATCGATGCCTTTGAGGTCATCGTATTGATCCAAGGCAGCGATCCAGAGCTAATGAAAGATCCCTTTGCGAACGAGCAACTTGAACTTTGGCAGCACGCTCTCGATGCGATCCCACATCGAATCAGGCACGCGAAAACTAGCATCGACCCGTTGATTAGTAGCGTCCATCTCACTCCGTGAAGGCCCGTGAGTTCATTTTACGCAACTGCTATTTGCTAGCAGAAATGGTCTCGGGATAGGCTCTTAAGTGCATTAGATACATTCCGATACTGGCTTCGAGCAAAACCGGCTATGATACTTAGAGACTCGACCCATAATCCAGGCCGAACAAAAAGCGATGGACCTTAGCCTCAAATACGGGTTACTTAACCGCCATGCCAATCCCTTCGAGCGAGGTCACCGCTGGCGTTCGACAGCAG
>JBQCEI010000004.1:0-2456 GCA_051960375.1 Aureliella sp.
CTCGCTGTTCCGGACGCAGCTGCGAGCCGCTCTCCGCGCGGCGACCGAAGGCGACTTGCGGATCATGTTCCCGATGATCACGACGCTGCACGAGCTCCGCACCGCGAGAATGGTGCTGCGGCAAGTAGCCGACGATCTGCTTGAAGAAGGGATCAAGGTTCCGACCGGCGTGCCGGTGGGGATCATGGTCGAGGTGCCCGCCGCGGTGCTGATGCTCGACCGCTTTCTCCCCGAAGTGGATTTCATCAGCATCGGCACTAACGATCTGACGCAGTACACCTTGGCCGTCGATCGCAGCAACGAGTATGTGGCCGGCTTGTATACGGCGGTCGATCCCGCAGTGCTCAGGCTGATCAAGATGTCGGTCGATCTGGCTAGTGCCCGAGGGGTCGACGTCAGTGTGTGTGGTGAGATGAGTTCGACGCCCGCGTATGCCTTGTTGCTGGTCGGCTTCGGCGTGCGGACGCTTTCCGCTCCCGCTTCGGCACTGCCCAGCGTGAAGCATGCGATTCGAGCGGTGACGCTCGAGCAGTGCCAGACGCTGGCCAAGCGGGCGCTGGAATTCGAGACGGCGCGTGAAGTGGATGCGTACTTGATGTCCCAATTTGCTACGCTGGTCCCCGAACTGGCGTTAGGAGTCTGACCGGACATGAGCAAGCTGCGCGTACGGATACACTTCACCAAGACGGAAGACTTGCGATGGATCAGCCATCGCGATTTGGCGCGCGTGTGGGAAAGATTGTTGCGGCGTGCGGGACTGAAACTGGCCTTCAGCGAAGGCTTTCATCCCAAGCCCAAGATCAGCTTTCCTTCCGCGCTGGCTCTCGGAATCGTCGCCCTGGACGAGATTGTCGAACTGGATTTGATAGGTCCCGTCGACTTGGAAGATGCCCGCCAGAAGATCGTCGAGAACTTGCCGAGTGGAATGGAGCTGCTGAGCCTGAGCCAGCTACCTGCCGGTGCTTCCAAAGCACTCGTGGTAGCCGCCAGCTACAGCGTGGAACTGGCCGCCTCCGATGCGGCCGTCGCTCGCGAGCAGCTCGCTCGATTGCAAGAGGCGGGCAAAGTAACGGTCCAGCGCGATGATAAGACTTTGGAAGCCGCATTCGACGACCCGCGGTTTCAGATCACTTGTGAGGGCGACGTGTTGCGATTCACGTTGCCGGCCAATGCCCAGGGTTCGCTGCGACCAAGCGAACTGCTCGAGGCTCTCGGAATCGCTCATGTGCTGCCTGGCGGCGCGGTGCTCACGCGTACTCACGTGCACCTGGCACCCCAGCGCAGCGGTCCAGCCGCCGGCGCCGAATGCGATTCGGCCGCGGCAGACCACTGATCATCAACACTCAGAACGTTTATACGTCAGAAAGAAAACATCCATGCGAAAAGAAATGCTTGTCAATGTCTCCCAGCCGGAGGAGTGCCGCATTGCGGTGCTCGAAGACGGTTCGCTCGAGGAACTCTACACCGAGCGGGCTAGTCAGAACAATTTCGCCGGCAATATTTACAAGGGACGCATCGTCAATCTCGAACCGAGCATCCAAGCCGCCTTTGTCGACTTCGGAGTCGGCCGCAACGGTTTCTTGCACGTCAGCGACGTCGAAGCGCAATACTTCCGCCAAGCCGGTTACGATCCCGATGAGATCGCCGAAGGCAACTATCCCGGCGCCGACATCGACGATGATGATGACGAAGGACCCACCAAGCGCCGCAAGCCGATGCGCGGCAACCGCCCTCGCTTCAAGCCACCGATCCAAGAGATATTCAAGCGTGGCGATGAAGTCCTCGTCCAAGTCATCAAAGAAGGCATCGGCACCAAAGGTCCGACCCTCTCGACTTACATCAGCATCCCCGGCCGCTACCTGGTGCTCATGCCCGCTCTGGGCCGCGTCGGCGTGAGCCGCAAGATCGAAGACGACCAGAAGCGCCGCACCTTGCGTCAAACGCTCCTCGAACTCAATCCGCCCAAGGGGCTGGGCTTCATCGTACGCACCGCCGGCCAGGATCGCAGCCGCCGCGAACTGTCGCGCGACATGGCTTACCTGCTGCGGCTGTGGAAAGTACTCGTCCGCCGCGTCAAGAACACCGGCTCGCCGGCGGACATCTACGAAGAAAGCGACATGATCATCCGCACGATCCGCGACATCTTCTCGGAAGATATCGACACGATCGTCGTCGATGAGAAGGGTGCCTTCGAGCGGGCCAAAGAGTTTTTGCAGTTGGTGATGCCGCGCTACGTCAGCCGCTTGCAGCTGTACGAAGGCCGCGAACCGCTGTTCTACAAGTACAACCTCGAAAATGAGATCGCTCGCATCCAGCAGCGCAAAGTGCCGCTGAAGGCCGGCGGCTCGATCGTCATCGACTCGACCGAAGCCCTCGTGGCCATCGACGTCAACAGCGGCAACTTCCGCTCGGATGATTCGGCCGAGGATAACGCGTTTCACGTCAACATGGCTGCC
>JBQCEI010000005.1:0-9665 GCA_051960375.1 Aureliella sp.
GAAGCGGACGACTCGAATGACTTCGCGCCGCGCACGACCGACTTCTATGTTTACGCCGCGCCTGCGATGAGCATCCAGGCTGCGATCGATGCGGCCGTTGCGGGAGACGTGATCAACATCGCGGCCGGCACCTTCAACGAAAACGTTTCGGTGAACAAGAGCCTGAGCTTGGTTGGGGCTGGCAATGGCAGCGGTCCAGGCGACACGATCATCTCGGCTACAGGGACCGTTCTGACCGTTACGGCCAATAACGTCTCGATCGAAGACTTGCGCGTCACCGGCGGCGCCCGTGGCGTGTTCGTCGATGGCGTCGGCAATACGATACTCAACGGAGTCGCTGCGGTTGGGAATTATACCGGCGTCGAAGTCGGCGGTACGACTGCCACCGGCTTGCAGATCCTCAACAGCACTCTGGCAGCGGGGACCAACGGCTTCCGCATGGGTACGGGGGCCAACCTCGACGGCCTGACGATCGACGGATCGACCGTTACGCAAAACGCGTTTGGGATCAGCGTGTATTCGGTTGCCGGCAGCTATCTCAAGAACGTCGTCATCAGCGACTCGAGCTTTGCGGATAATTCGCAGAAAGGCATGTATTTTGAGAAGCTCGCCGATGCTTTGATCGACGATGTGGTAGTCGAAAACAGTGGAGTCGATCCCACCTATGCCTTCAACAACGGCATCGATGTGAATCTGAAGTACGGCAGCTATTCCAATATCACGATCCAGAATTCGACATTCAGCGGCTCGGGCGTGCGTACGGTATACGGCCCCGGCGGTTTAGACTTTGCCGCAGCACTGGCGATCAAAGCTCGCGATGACGGCAGCTACAGCGCGGTCCCTGCGACCCTCAGCAACGTGCTCGTCAAGGACAACGTATTCCAAGACAGCTCGCTCAATGCCATGACCACTGCAGTGCGCGTTGGCGAACCGGCGAAGAACAATGCGGGTCCGACCTCCGTAAAGATCTGCCATAACGATCTGACCGACGGAACCTTTGTCGGAGTCGACAATACATCGCTCGCCGCAGTCGATGCCGAATTCAACTGGTGGGGCACTACCAACGGGGCTACGATCGACAGCGTTCTGGCCTTGGGGAACGTCGACTTTACGCCGTGGCTGCTGGACTCGGTCGCGAGCGGCAATAACCTGGTCTTCACGGGACCGGATGATGTTTCGCTGGTCGTTAACCAGGCGACAGGTGCCTACGTGTTCGTGGATAGCAACGGCGAGATTTACAGCGGCAGCGGCGCGTCGGTCAAGAACGGCAAACTGAAAATCCATGACGAAAGCAGCAATGGCAAGATCGATGTCAAGGGCTCGGCCGATGGCTCGGTCAGTGTCAGCCTGAAGGGCAAAGGCAAGCCGACCAACTTCACGCTCGATCCTTTGGCTACGGCTTGCTAAAGCGATAGCTGGGATTCAGCATCCTTAGTGTCTCCCACGAGCCGTGAGTGTTCGCGACTGAACATGGTGGCTGATGCTCTGCCTGAAGTGGGCACCATCAGCCGCGGCAGCTGCAGGTCGTAGCTTGCTGAGAGGTAGTCGCTCTGCGACCGCGAGAGAAGGAAAGAGACGAGATGGCCTCGCGCGGTTACCTTGGGTTGGCACCCAAGGCTATCGCAGGACGCCGCTGGCGCGGCTGGCGCTATAGCCACGGGGTGCGATTAGTGGCTGACGACATGGTCGCCGCCGGGGATGACCGACAGGATCTCCGATGCCGCGTGGCCCATGACCAGGTCGCCGCGGACGAATGCCAGCCACCACAGATTCTTGTGGCTGGGCCGATTCAGCGTCGCTACCGACAGCACTTCGCTACGGAGCTCCGCATCGATCAGCTTTACGGTGCCATCTTCCAGCAGCACCGCTAGAGCCGTGTCGTCCTCCGAGAAGCACACGCAACAGGCTGGGACCGGCGCGTGCGGAGTCGTTAAAGGGACCGTCCACAGCCGCTGCGATAAATCAGCCGACCAGACCGACAGCCGTCCCATCTCGCAGATGGCCACAGTGTCTCCGCGCGTGCTGTAGCGGATTACGCTGACTGCCGCATCGGTCGTGATCTGGGCTATCGGCTTGAGTGAGTGAATGCTGCGGCACTGGACCGTGCGCGAATCGGCGGCGCAGATGAGGAAGCTCTCGCCCGCGCGCGAAGCGGCCGTGAGCACATCTTGGGACGAATCGAATCCGCTGAGCTTCGGGCAATAACCCGTGTCGAGATACCAAACATAAGCATGGCCTTCATTGCTGGACAACACGACTGCTTCACCAGCATCACAGAACGCCAGGTGTCTCACGTACACAGGTAGCGGGAATTGCCGTGTGACGGTGCGCTCGTAGAGATTGTATAAAAACAGCATCGACCGATTGCCGGTGCGGCCGGCCGTGCACAGCAGTTGACGATCCGGAAGGTAGTCGGGAGCCGCGTGATGCAGCGGAAGTGAGAAAGGGAACTCGTTTTCTTGCAAGTCGCTCTTGTCCAGCACCAGCCGGCGCTGCTCTTGCAACCGAAAAACGCAGTTCAAATCCGAACTGCAACCGATGGACGTCGCATCGCGTCCTTGCTGCCATGAGTGGCCGAGGATCGCTTCCTTGTTTTTCCACAGAACGGAATTGCCTACCGCCACGCCAATCGACTTCCCTCCGCGTTCGCAGATGATCCGCCGGACATAGCCGTTCTCAGCCGGCAGTTTCATATGGTGCGTTTCTTCCCAGGAACGGTTCCCGTGATACGCTTGCAGAACGCGCAGCTCGCCTTGGGTGGTGCCTAGGTAGATTTCATCTGCCGGGCCAAACGCCAGCGCACTGACGGCCGGTGCAATGACGCTGGAACGCAGTTGGCCGTCGCGCATATCGGCGACGGTGACGCGGCCGCCCCAGCCGGCCGCCGCGATCAGTTCTTCGTCTGGCGAATAGTCCAGTGCGAGGGCGTCCAGCGTCGGATCGGCGATGTCGAAATGCAGCTGCCAATCGCTCGTTTTGAGCACCTGGACACCGACCGGTTGGCAAGTCACCGCCAAGTACTTGCCGCTGGGAGACCACTTGAGCGCATCGATCACATCGGGATAACGCTCCACTGGGCGGTGGAACTGCGACGTGTTCGTGTCCCAGATGCGCACGTCGCCTCCGCGGTCGCCGGTCGCGATACGGTTTGAATCGGGTGCCCACGCGAGGCTATTGATCGTGTTGTCATGCCCATACAGTTCGAGAGCGAGCGACCAGTCGGAGACGCGCCACACTTGCAGGCATTTGTCCTTACCGGCGACTGCTAACCATCGACCGTTTGGTGAATACTGCAGGCTGGTCAGTTCTGAGCTGGCAGCTTGCCAGCGGCGAACTTCGCGCTGCTCGTGCTGATCCCAAACGATGATCTCGCCCCCTTTATCCGAGCTGGCGACGTAACGACCATCGGGCGATTCATCGGCGCTCAGGACGAGGTCCGTATGCGCGGGCTGAGTAGTTGGGCTCGAGCTCTGGCGACGCAGGTGTCCGAGGGCAAAGCGGATAGCCGAGTTCGCACCTTGCTCATCAACCGCCGCAAGCGTGCGCCGCGCATCGTCGACGTCGCCGATTCTGAGAAATCTCGCTGCCTTGCGAACATCCTCTGCGACGGCAGCCTGCGAAGCGGTTGAGCGCAGCGTGGCGCGCGACGGCGCATCCGGGACTGGTGGGCGGTCGCTTTCCAACGGCTGGCGCAGCGTCGCGAACAGGAATACCACTGCGGCCGCTGCGGTGGCGGATAGCAGCCAAGGGGTCCATGCGGAACTGACCGCATGCCGCAGATATGCTTCTAAGTGCCGAGCAAGCCCAGGAGATCGAGCCTTGATCGGCTGCCGGTTCAAGTAAGCGGTTACGTCGTCGGCCAGTTCGCCGGCCGACTGATACCGCTGTTCCTTCGGTTTTTCCAACGCTTTCAGGACGATCCAGTCGAGCTTCGGCCGGAGTAGCTCCCGCAACTGCTTGGCACTTAAACCTGTGGAAGTACGTCCCTCGACCAAATGCGGGGCGGCGAGCACGCGATCGCTCGGCCTGGGAGCAGCCTGCTCGACGATCAGCTTCCGGAGCGTGTCCAGGTCGGTCGCATCTCCGGCGGGAATTTGCAACGGCGTAGAGCCAGTCAATAACTCGAACAGCAACACCCCCAGCGAATAGACATCGGAGCGTACGTCGACGTCCGAACTCCATTTCGCTTGCTCGGGACTCATATACGTCGGTGTGCCCAACCACTGGACCGCGCCGGTGAATACGGAATGGCACGAAGGCTCCGCCGTCAGTGCCTTGGCCACGCCGAAATCGATCACTTTGACCTGCGGGCGCTCCTCCTTGTGAACCACCAACAGGTTGTTGGGAGTCAAATCGCGATGAACCAACCCGTTGGCGTTGGCGTGCTGAACGGCCGAGCAAAGGTCGACGAACAATCGCAGACGCTGTTCGACCGACAGTCTGTGCCGCTCGCAATACGTGGTGATGGGAATACCGCGGACCAGTTCCATCACGAAGTACGCTCGCCCCGAGTCGGTTACGCCCGAGTGCAGGTGCTTGGCGATGTTTGGGTGATCGAGACGTTGCAGCGATCGGCGCTCCAGCTCGAAACGGGCGATCACCTGACGGGTGTCCATGCCCGGCTTGATGACTTTGAGGGCTACCATCATCCGCCCGGGCGATTGCGAGCGCGCTAAGTAGACCTCGCCCATGCCTCCTTCACCGAGACGTTCCAGAATCTGGTAGTTACCGAGGACCTGTCCTTCTAAGCTGCCGAACACCTTGAGCAGTCCGCCGAGTTGGTTTGAGGGCGGCTCGAAAGCGTCACTGTGGTTGTAGGCCTCCAAGAGAGCCTCGATGCGTTGCTGCAGGCTGCGATTGTCTCCGCACAACTGTGAGAGGACTCGCTCGCGCTCGTCCTCGGTAGCCGCCTGCAGCGCCGCTTCGAAGATGGTTTCTTCAGCCTCGGGATCAAGCTCGTCCAAGATTGCCTGCTTTCATCGCCAGAGCGTGACTGAAAAAGGAGCGCCCCTGTCAATCTAGACGAGAAATGGACGAGCAATCCGTCACCAGCGCTGGGGGGTTGGCTCGGGCACGGGCAAAAGATCGGCTGCGGGACTCGGCTCACCCAAGCCTGTCACTGCTGCGGCCTGGCAGTTCATGGCTCAAGCGTTCCGCCAGCCAGGCCCGGGCATAACGCCAATGCCGCTCGGCCGTCGGCACCGAGATCTCCAGAGCCTCGGCGCATTCGGCCATGGTCATGCCGGCGAAAAATCGCAACTTGACGAGAACTGCAGGGGTCGGGTGGAGCGTTTCGAAATGTTCCAAGGCGTCGCTGACGGCTAGAACGTCGACGCTCTGGCCGCGAGCGACGAGCGATTCGACTTCCACGCGATTGCGGACAACGCCTCCGCCGCGCTTCTGGCAGGTGCGGCGGCGATGATAGTCGACGATGATCTGCCGCATCACCTCGGCGGCCAATGCAAAGAATCGCTTCCTGTCGCGCCACAGGTCGCTGCCGGCGGTCGATTTGGCGGTGCTCAGCTTCAGAAAAGTTTCGTTCACCAACACCGTAGCGCTGAGCGTTGCGCCGGGCGCAGCATACCGGAGCTTGCTGGCAGCCAACCGCCACAGCTGCCGATAGAGCGCTTGCTCTTCCTCGCTATCGCCGAAGCCGAGGGACTGTGGCGCCGAAATTTCCGCTGACATCAATGAACCTTCGCATGCACCCGACGCGGCGCATCCGGCAGCCGCAAGAGGAAGGGCATTTTAAATCGTCCCATCCATCAATGCAACGCGGCCTTTGTTCACAGCCGCGCCAGCGGCGTCCTGCGATAGCCTGGGGTGCCAACCCCAGGGACAGGGCCGCGACCGACATCGCGGCCGCGAAGCGGCCACCTGTGCCGCGCGGCGGCTACGAAAAGGGTCCAGGACTCTTTTCTCGCGCCCCGCGACAAACGGCACACCCGGGACGGGTCGACGACTCTTCTCCCTCGCGCCGTTACTCACCCGAAAAACGCCTGAAACGAGTCCTGGACCCTTTTTTCAGCTAGCCGCGCCAGCGGCGGCCTGCGATAGCCTGGGGTGCCAACCCCAGGAACAGGGCCGCCACCGACATCGCGGCCGCGAAGCGGCTACCTGTGCCTCATTCGAACATCAATCTTCATGCTCGGTTCCAGAGCAGTTCCACAGTTGCTCGAGCAGGCGGAACATCTCGTAGTCATGCCGCTTGAGTTCGCCGCGGGTGAACGGGAAGAAATCGTTGCGGCTAAAGAGTGCCTCGCTGGTCTCAGCGAAATACTCCTGCGGACTGGTCATCGCGTAGGCTCGTTCGAACGTGTTGGGCCGGCCATTGCCGTGCCATCGCTCGACTGTATCAAACTTGCCGCTGGCCTTGGCTTTTTCATAAGCGAACTTGATGTCGGGATTATCGAATGCCTGCGGCAAGACGCGGTCGTGATAAGCGTGCGCCAATTCATGCAAGGCGAAGTTCGGCATCCGGTTGGTCTCTTGTTCAAAGATGCGGATGTTGGTGAACTCGATCCCTTTGGCCATCGCGGGGTCGCGTCCGTTGCGCCGCAGCCAGCCCTCGTTTGGATGATACTCCGCTCGCGGCGGTACATTGGCATATTCAGGAGAAAAGTAGAGAGGCACTTTTCTCATCTCGGCTACGGCCGCAGGAGGCACTACGCGGACAATCTCCTGCAACTGCTTTTCGAGAAGCTCGATCGCTCGGGCGGCGGCTTCCGGCTGCTGAGCTTGCAACTGCCGACTCACGTAAAGCGTCCAGCCCGCAATGGATCGCGCGTCGCGTCCGCTATCGGCTTCTGCAGGTAACCGCTTGAGTTTTTCCTGCCGCTCCTTCGTCCGGACTTTGCTTTTCTTTTCGTGCGTCTGCCTGTCCTTCAGGCCGCCATCAAGCCCGAGATGAAAATCGTTCTGCTGGGCCGCGCCGGGCGTGCTGCGGCCTTCGGCAATGTACCGCTGCATCAAGGCGGTCAGCTGGGCAGCGACATCGGTGTGCGCGGCGAGGACATTGTTGGCTTCGCTCAGATCGGCGTCGAGGTTGTAAAGCTCTCTGCTGCCGTCCTTTTTAAAAATCATCTTCCACGGTCCCTGCCGCAGCGCCAGGTCCCCGCTCATCGACTGATGGATCGTGCCCTCGCGCGTGGGCGCATCGCTTTTTCCAAGCAGCGCGGGCAGCAGGGAAACGCTGTCTTCGCCCGCATTGGCCGGCAACTTCGCGCCAGTGATCTCTGCTGCTGTTGCCATCAAGTCGTTCAGGCACACAGTGTGATCCCAGGTCGAGCCCGCCTTTATCTTGCCCGGCCAGCGAGCGACAAACAGCACGCGATGGCCTCCTTCGTAGATGCTGCGTTTCGATTCGCGCAGCGGCGCATACGAGCGTTGCTCGGCGCCGTTGTCCGAAGTGGCAATGAGTAGCGTGTTCTCGGCAAGCCCCCGGCGGTCGAGCACCCGCATGATCTCGCCGAGCATCGCATCTCCCTGGAACAGCCAGTCGGGATAGTGTTCTGGATCGGCTTGGCCTTTGAGACCTTTACCAGCGAGGTCGACGCCGCCGCTCTTGCCGAGGAACTCCGGTGCAGGTGCCACTGGATAGTGCGGAGGACACATCGGGAAGTACAAAAAGAAGGGCCTGTCGCGATTGCGATTCTCGATCCACTCGACTGCTTTGCGCAGCATCAGCGGCTGATTCTCTTCCTGGGTTACATGGGCGACGACGCGATCTTGTTCAAGAACGCAGCCGATATTGCCGGCGTGCGTAAAGCCGCAAAAGTAGTCGAAGCCCAGTTGGTTCGGCCCGTCGGTGAAACGAGTTCCGACGGCGGGCGGGGCTTTGCTTTGCTTTTCCCAGTTTAAGCCCAGGTGCCACTTGCCGACGCATGCCGTGTCGTAACCTTGTTGCTTTAAAAGGGACGCCACGGTCGTTCGCGAAGTCGGAACGATCGGCGGCGACCATGTGCTGAGAACGCCGAACTGCCCGATGCGCGATGGATAGCGACCCGTGAGCACGCCGTAGCGTGTGGGCGTGCAAACCGCGGCAGCGGAGTGCGCGTCGGTGAATCGCATTCCCTGGACTGCGAGCTCATCAAGGTTCGGCGTGCGCAGTGCGGAGCGCGGATCGTAGCACTGCGGCTGCGCCCAACCGAGATCGTCAAAGAGCACGAAAACGATGTTAGGTCGGCTGGTCTCCGCCTTGGCGGGCTCAACGCCACCGAAACACATCATCGCGAGCAACGCCGCGAGCGCGCGGCCGATCGTACGACGCAGCTGCATGATACACCTCTTGGGATAGATGGAAGAATGCGACAGACAGTCTATCGCAAAATCCCGACACCCGGCCGCCCCAACCAGCAAGGAACTTGGAAACCGAAAAAAGAGTCCTGACCCCTTTTTCGGAAAAAGGGTCCAGGACTCTTTTCCGCGGCCGGCGCCGCCGACACGGCCCTCCCGGAGCGCTACCGGTCCGGTGAGAAGCGTCCATCCCGCGAGAAGGGTCCAGGACGTCATGGACCCTTTTTACATCTTCTCTTTGATGCCTTGGCGGATGAGCCACCAGTTGACCGGGTAGCTGGTGGCGAAGCCGGCGAGCATGGCGATTTGCATCACGAACCAGAACTCGGGCATGTCGGCCTTGAGGTCCTGGTGCCAGAGGGGACTGAAGATCAGGAACTGCGCGATGGCCTTCGCGCCGTACATGCCGACTTGCCAGGCGGTAAGCGAGAGCGCGTCGGCTTTGATCGCTTCGATGAGCCCCTTGCCCGGCGGGAGCTTGCGCATCGGCACGATCGTGAAATACTGAAAGGCCACGCCGATGAGAAATGCAAAGGCGAAATCGAGCACCCAGCCGGCAAACATCTTGCCGGCATGCGTCGCAGGAAACAGCGACTTCCAGCCGACCCAAGTGAGCACTACCGGCCAAGTGAGTGCGATCGATTCGGCGCAGATGTCCCCCAACGTGCAGCCGCTGCCGCAGTGAGCTGCCCCCTTGCCCACCATCACCGGAAATGGCGTGAGCCGCTTGTTGGGCGGCTCCTCGCCTCGCGCCTGAGCTTCCATCACGTTGCGGTGCGAGGCAAGCCGGCCATATCGAAAATAGGCCCACACCGAAAGGAACGTCCCGAACAGCGCCGAGACGGGCCAGACGATATTCATGATCCACATGTGCTGGCGATGTCCCAGCACGAGATCCAGCGCGATGACCAGCGCGCATATTCCGCCCAAGCTCAGCATGATGATCGATAGGGTGGTGAGCCATGTAGGAACCATGTCGCCTCCACTTTCAGCTTTCGCACACGTGTATCTCGTCAAGTCGCTTCGGCAATGCCGACAGCAAAGCCCGCCCTGTGCCAATGCAACACCCGCGCCCGCGGGGCGAGATGCAAGTCGCTCAGCACGCAACCGAGGGCCTGCGCGCCAAAAGGGTCCAGGACTCTTTTCTCGGCTCGGCGCCCCTTTGTTATGGCCCTCCCGCGACACTCTCTGCTGAACGAGCCAGAAAAGAGTCCTGGACCCTTTTTGCATCGGCAAAACTTTGCACATGGAAGCGTCGATCGGTGGCATGAGGTGTGCTCGCGCTACCCAGCGGCGAGAGAGTGGATGATTGACGTTCGTACACTGCAGCGCGGGCCACAGATGCCACAGTTGTTTCCAAGATCGGCAGA
>JBQCEI010000006.1:0-6877 GCA_051960375.1 Aureliella sp.
CCCTTCGTCGCTGCCGAGAATATCAACGCTTGGTCTTACTGAGTGACCAGAGCCGAAATCAGCAAACGCACTTTGCGAAGCTTCGAAACCGTCGGCCGGCTGGTCCAGACGTCGTAGTTTGCTGCGCGAATTTCGTCGAGGATCGCCAGCCCTCCGGATCGAAACAGGCGAACATCGATGCTCAGCCAGCGCGGCACGCGCTGGGCTAGCTCTGCGCCGCGATTGAGTCGTTCGCGGGCAACGCCGACCCAAGCTTCGAGCATTGCGCGGAGCTGCTGAGTCGGGCGAGCGGCCAGGATCATCGCTTCATCGACGCCGTGCTGGCTCCACAGTTCGCGCGGCGCGTAGATCCGCCCGATCGCGGCATCGCGAGCCATATCCTGGCAGAAGTTGGCCAGTTGCAGTCCCGTGCAAATCTCATCGCTCAAGCGGAAGTTTTCCTCGGTGCTTGCCGCCGGGTCGAGCCCGAGCACCAATCGGCCGACCGGGTTGGCCGAGCGGCGGCAGTAGTTCTCCAGTTCCGCTGCCGTCGCGTAGCGCTGCTGAACTTGATCTTGTGCAAAGGCGCTGATCAGATCGTCGAAGAGAGTCTGCGGCAGCGCGTGACGCTCGACGGTCACGGCCAGGGCTCGCATCACGGGATGGCGCGTGGGCAAGCCTCGAAACATGCCGTCGAGTTCGCCTTGCCACCATGTGAGCAACTGGCTAGCGGCATCGCGATCGGCCGCTTCGTCGGCGCAGTCGTCCGCCCAGCGGCAGTACGCATAGATGTTGTAAAAGTCCTGTCGCAGCCGCCTCGGAATGAGCCAACTGGCAACGGAAAAATTCTCGTAGTGCGTCCGGGCCACATAGCGGCAATACGCTTCGGCTTCGCCAAGCGAAATCGCTGCGCCGCTCTGCTCGCCAGCGGGGCCAAACCGAGCCAGCTCGGCAAAAAAATCCCAACCCGACCTGTCCACGCTTAGAGGGCTTTCGTCATAATGGAAGCAGGCCAGGTAAAGATCGCGATCATCCGCACAGCGCTGGGCCCATTGCCAATCAGCTGACCGTCTACTCTCTCAAAGTTCTGCTCAATTATGGAAATCATCCTGGCTGCACCCAGAGGCTTTTGCGCTGGCGTCAACATGGCCATTGAGAGCCTGAATCTGGCAATCGAACGCTTCGGCACGCCGATCTATGTGTATCACGAGATCGTGCATAACCAGTATGTCGTCCGCACGTTTCGCGAGAAGGGCGCTGTCTTCGTCAATTCGCTCACCGAAGTACCGACCGGGGCCACGGTTCTCTTTTCGGCCCACGGTGTCTCGCCGGAAATTCGCCGCATCGCCCGCGAGCGAAAGCTGTTCGCCATCGATGCGACCTGCCCGCTCGTTACTAAAGTGCACCTGGAAGCGATCAAGTACGCCAAAGGTGGCTACACCATTATTCTGATCGGTCACGATGGTCACGACGAAGTCCTCGGGACGATGGGCGAAGCTCCTGAGGCGATCATTCTGGTCGAGGACTGCGATGACGTCGATCAGCTGCAGTTTACGCACGAGACCAAGCTCGCTTATCTGACGCAGACCACGCTGAGCGTCGACGATGCCAGCCGCATCATCAATCGCCTGCGAACTCGCTTTCCGTGGATCGAGAGCCCGCCCAAAGAAGATATTTGCTACGCGACTCAGAATCGCCAGGAAGCGGTCCGCGTTCTCTCGCAGCAGGCTGACATCGTGCTAGTGCTGGGCAGCCAGAACAGCAGCAACAGCCAGCGCTTGCGCGAGCTGGCGAACGAGACGGGCAAGCAGGCTTACTTGATCGACGGCGCTCAGGATATCGACCCCGGTTGGTTCCGCGGCGACGAAACGGTGCTGATCACCGCCGGAGCCAGCGCGCCGGAGTCGGTCGTGCAGGAAACGATCGAATGGCTGGCCAGCCGCTTCGGAGCGACCGTCAGCGAGCAGGTCATTCGCCAAGAGGACGTTTATTTCCCGCTGCCCAAAGCCCTCCGCACCGCCGACGCCACCCCGCAATAACAGGAAGCTATCGCCCCTGCCTCCGCGCTCTCCGCGTCCACCGCGTCCTCCGCGGTAAAAAAAGCCTCCTCCCTCAGATCGCCATCAGCCTCTACAATCTGACCGCACTGGCCCGCGCTTCGGCTTGGGAGGGCGGCGAGTGTAAAGGCTTTTTTGAGAGGGAATGGTGGCGATGAGCGTTGAAGGCGAAGTGGTGGTGCCGGCGTACCCCGCCGCTTGGCAACATCGTCATCTTCTCGACCTGGAACGGCTGACCGCCGACGAGATCACCGTGCTGCTCGATACGGCCGAGCAGTTGCAAGCGGCATTTGCGGCCAAGCACGAAAAGCTGAGCCTCTTGCGCGGCCGCACGATCGCCAACGTCTTCTTCGAAAACAGCACTCGCACGCGCAACAGTTTTTCACTGGCCGCCAAACGCCTCGGAGCCGATACGATCGAGTTCTCCTCAAGCGGTTCATCGGTCGCCAAAGGGGAAACGTTCATCGATACGGCCAAGACGATCGAAGCGATGGGCGTCGATGCGGTGGTCGTCCGGCACAGCGCACCCGGCACGCCGCATCTGCTGGCCCGCCACATGGACTGCAGCGTGCTCAACGCCGGCGACGGTCCGCACGAACATCCGACCCAGGGCCTGCTCGACATTCTGACCATCCGCCAGAATCGCGGTAAGATCGCTGGCCTGACGGTGGCTTTGGTCGGCGACATCGCGCACTCGCGCACTGCGCGGTCGAACATCTGGGGATTGAAGAAGCTCGGCGCACATGTAATCGTCTGCGGGCCGGCGACTCTGGTCTCGAAGCAGTGGGAGAAGCTGGGGGTCGAAGTGGCTTACAACCTCGACGAGATCCTGCCGCGCTGCGATGTGCTCAATCTGCTGCGCATCCAGTTCGAACGCCAAGCGACGCGGCCGTTTCCTTCGGTCCACGAATACGCGCTGCTGTATGCCATGACCGCTGAGCGCATGCGGCAGAGCAAGGAAGACATCTTGATCATGGCTCCCGGGCCGATCAATCGCGGCGTGGAGATCACTCCCGAAGTCGCCGATGGGCCGCATTCGGTCATTCTGCAGCAAGTCACCAATGGCATCGCGATTCGCATGGCCGCGCTGTGGTTGTTAGTGGGTAATCGAAACGGAACTGCCGCATGAGTGAAGGTGCAGAACGCGCTTGGCTGATCGAGAACGGCCGGATCATCGACCCCTCGCAGAACCTCGATCGAGTCGGCCGCTTGTTAATGGTCGATTCGCGGATCGCAGCAATCGATCCGGCCGATGGCGATGTGCCCGCATCGGCTAAGCGGGTCGATGCCCGCGGTCAGATCGTCGTGCCCGGGCTGGTCGATCTCGGAGCCGAGCTGGGTGAGCCGGGGCTCGAGGAAGATGAAACGATCTCTAGCGGCACATTGGCCGCGCTGGCCGGTGGCTTTACGTCGATCGCTTGTATGCCGAACACCGATCCGCCGATTGACTCGGCAGCGGCGGTCGAGTTCGTGCGGCAGAAAGCGGCTCGCGCCGATCGCTGCCGCGTGTACGTGATCGGCTGCGTGAGCAAGGGAAGGGCAGGGGAGGAGCTGGCTGAAATCGGCTCGCTAGTCGAGGCCGGCGCAGTCGCGCTGTCCGATTCGCCTCGGCCGATCGAGAACACCGCGCTGCTGCGACGCGCTTTGGAATACTGTCTGATGTTCGATCGGCCGATTCTCGATCGACCGGAAGTGCTCTCGCTGACGCGCGGCGGAGTGATGCACGAGGGGCTGACGCAGCTGGTCCTCGGCCTGGCACCGATTCCGTCCGAAGCCGAAGACCTCGCGACGGCTCGCGACCTGCGCATGCTCGAGACGACCGGCGGCCGGTTGCACCTGAGCAGCATTTCGACCGCCGGCTCGGTGGAGCTGCTGCGGCGCAGCAAGGCTCGTGGCGTTCAAGTCACCGCCGGGGTCCGCATCGCCAACTTGTGCTTTGACGATGAAAACTTGCGATCGTTCGATGCCAGCTTCAAAGTCAATCCGCCGCTGCGCAGCCGCGATCATATCGACGCGTGCCTCGAAGGGATCGCCGACGGCACGATCGACTTGATCAATGCCGGGCACCAGCCGCGCTCGCTCGAAAAGAAGATGCAGGAACTCGACGCGGCGCCGTTCGGCATCAGTTCGCTCGACACGACGCTGGGACTGCTGGTCACGCAGCTGATTCGCCCCGGGCGATTGAGTTGGCCGCGGCTGGTCGAGTGCCTCTCGAGCCGTCCGGCGAGCGTCATCGGCATCGACGCCGGAACGCTGCAAGTCGGCAAGCCGGCCGACGTGACGCTGATCGACCCCGAGTGCCGCTGGACCGTCGAGCCCTTCCAGCTGCGTTCGCGGAGCCACAACACGCCGCTGCTGGGGCAGGAGCTGACCGGCCGGGCCACGATGACCTGGGTTGGCGGCCAGCGCAAATACGTCCTGCCATAGGTTAGGCTTCTTCATGGTGCCTTCGTGTCTTGGTGGTTCATTTATGGAACCACCAAGAAACGAAGACACTGTCGACCGACCCCAAAAGGGTGGTTTTTCCTGCTCGCGGTGTGCCACCTTCGGTCACGGCCTGAGAAATCGAACTATTTTTCTTGGGGGGAGTGGTTACAATGCGAGTGTGACTCCTCTGGCAGACAGGAAACCCTCATGTTGCGTTCAAGTGTCGCACCCGTGACCTCGCCCGCCGAGGCAGCTTCGCGTGAGTGCACCAGCGATGAAGAACTGCTGCTCGCCTATCGAGACGGCAGTGATCTAACTGGGCTGGAAACGCTCGTCCAGCGCTACCAGCACGAACTCTATAGCTTCTTGCGCCGCTATCTCGGCGACGATGCACTGGCTGAGGATGCGTTTCAGTTGACGTTTCTGCAAGTGCACAAAAAGGCGGCCCTTTTCGACGGCACGCGGCGATTTCGCCCCTGGTTATACGGGGTGGCAACCAACCAGGCGATCGATCTGAAGCGGCGCGAAAAGCGGCGGCGGCATCGCAGCCTCGACGTGCCCGGAACGAACGCCGACTTGCGCGAGAGCACCCATGCCAGCGCTCTGCCCGATCCTCGCGAAGATGCGATCGATCCATTGATTGCTAGCGAACAATCCGAGCAGATCCGGGCGGCTTTGGACGAGCTGGGCGAGCCAGGTCGCAGTGCGCTGGAGCTGGTCTATCTACAGGGCATGCAGTATCGCGACGCGGCGGCCGTGTTAAATGTCCCGGTCGGAACGGTAAAAAGCCGCGTGCACACGGCAATTCGCAAACTTGCCGACATCTGGAAGCGTACTGTATCTTGAAGGCGGCCCGACAGCCTGTCGATTGAGCAGTCCCCCGCGCGCACCAGAGCGTTCGGTTTCTTACAGCAAACCTATACGCATGCGTGACCACTGCGACTGATTCAGTCGATGAAAAGCGGCTCGAAAGAACTTCGCCGTTTTTGAAACGTAGTTGCTTTTGAGACGCGATTGCTTTCGAGATCTGTGCGAGAACCGATGGAGCACAAACGCGTTTCGCGGTTGGCCCTTGGGAAGATAATCGAGCGCGTGCGCCGGCGAAGTGTATGCCCATTCGTGACGAAGAATTAGTTCAGTATCTGTTGGGTGAAGCCGATGCGGCGCTGCGTGCCCGCGTCGAAGCCAGCCTCGCCGCCGACCCCCAAGTCGTGCAGCGTCTGCAGGAGCTCCGCGCAGCGCTCGGCTTGCTCGACTCTCTCAAGGCATCGGTCGAACCGCCGGAAGATCTCGTCAGCCGCACGATGCAGCGCATCGCCGATGAAGTGCAGCAAGAACACGACCACCGCGAGAATGCGCAGCCAGAAGATGCGCAGACCGAGCCGGTCCATGTGCGCCGTCCTTCGAACTCGCTGCCGGCTGCATCGGTCGCTGGCGCTCCGGGGCGCAAGCTGCGCTCGGGCGGCCGGATCTGGGACTCGGCGATGCTCTCGGTGTCGATCGCTGCGCTGACTTGTTTATTGCTGCCGCTGGTTCTGCAAGCGCGGTACGAGAGTCGCCGCGCACAGTGCGCCCATAACCTCAAGACGCTCGGCACCGGCCTGACTCAACTGGCCGACATGGATCGCGAGCGACGCTTCCCGAGCGTCCCGACCAGCGGGCAGGAGGCTTTTGCCGGCGTGTACGCGATTCGGCTGAAAGATGCCGGGCTGCTGCCGACTGCGGCTTACTTGAAGTGCGTGAGCATTCCAGCGACCGACGCGAGCGGGCCGCACATCATTTGTGTTCCGTCGAGTTCGGATTTCTCGATGGCCGACGAAGCCCAGCAAGCCACATGGCGAGCCGAGCTTGGCGGCAATTATGCCTACAACCTCGGTGTGCTCGAGCAGGGGCGCGTGGTCGGTCCTCGTTTGCAAGGCCGCACCCACTTTGCGATTCTGGCCGACGCTCCCAAATACGAAGACGGTCGCGAGGTGTTTGAGGCTCACGAGGGGCGAGGCTTCAACATCTACTACGAAGACGGCCACGTCGGCTTCATGCATCTCGCCTGCGCTCTGCCTGACGGCCTCGTGCCGGCCAATGTCAAGCCGCTGGAGCATGCCTCCTCTGATGAGCCGCTCTTGGGCGTCGAAAGTTGGTCGCAGTCGATCGACCATCCTTTCCGCAACATTCAAGGCGAACACGCGGCCGGGCTGACTCCCGACGACGCCGCCCTCGGCCCCAGCTATTCAACCCCCCGCCCATCGCTCATCCACGCCAGCAGCTCGGTACTGCACCGCTGAGTTCGCGGCCGATTCGGTTGCGCATCGCAGAGCACAGCAGCTCAAATTCGCCCCGGAGGGGCCGGCGTCAGTAGCCCGGGGCGGACGCCCCGGGACGAAGCAGGCCCGTGAAATTTACGGCCCGGAGGGGCC
>JBQCEI010000007.1:0-3290 GCA_051960375.1 Aureliella sp.
TGAGGTTTCGACATGGGCCTGCCGCGCGCCGCGATCAATCTTCTCCTCGACGAAGCCAAGAAGCGGCCATTCTCTGGAAGAATTGTGACGCTCGGACGCCAGCACGTTTATCTCTCTGCCGATGAAATACGTTCGCTGGCGCAGGCTGCTCAAGTTCCTCTCAAGCCGGCAGCAGACGAACTTCACCGCGAACCGTCGTTGCGACGACAGGGCTACGCGTCCGACGATTCGCTGTACGCGATGCTCGGTTTCGAGCAAAGCGTACGCATCGATCATTCGGACTATGAAGCCGCCGAAGAGCAACTCGATTTGAACCAGCCCGAGACACCTACTCGGTTGCGCAACGCCTTCGATGTGGTGCTGGACAGCGGCACCATCGAGCACGTTTTCGATATCGCTCAGGCACTCAAGCACTGCCTTGAAATGGCCCGCCCCGGTGGACGGATCATTCATCTGACGCCGTCCTCCAACTCAGTCAACCACGGGCTCTATAGCGTCTCGCCGACCTTGTATGCCGACTTCTATTCGGCGTCCGGTTGCACGGTTGAAAAACTGTGGCTCTGCCGAGCGCCGCGCAAGCTCGAACGCGGGACTTGGCAAGCGTATGACTGCCTGCAAGCCAATCGCAACTGGCTTCCGCTGGGCCGCCTCGATGGCGCGATCTGGTTCACCTTTGCGGTGATTCACAAAGGCCCTGAAGCCCAGGCCGTCGATCCGCAGCAATCTTTTTATGTTTCGACCTGGAACGAGGAAGAGCGTCAAGCTGAAAAAGCAGCAGCAGGAGAGAATGCAAGTTGGTCAAACGGCTTCGAAGGCGAACCTGCCGACTCGCGCACCTCCCGCTTGCTGCGGAGAACTCGGGCCTTTCCGCCGGTTCACGCCCTGGCTCGATGGAGCATTCTGCGCTGGCGGCGCTTCATCAACGCAGCTCGCGAGCGCAAGCAAGGCAGAATCCCGTTTCCGTTGGTGGGAACGTTTTAGTCCCTGCTCTACTCCTTCTTCCTCCGCGCTCTCGGTGTGGCACTGGCTATGCCAGTGTCTTCTGTTTCGAAGTCTATAGGCAGACACTCCAGCCGAACGCTCTAATGTCGCGTATGTCCGCGTAGCTAACGTTGCATTTCTGGACGTCTCCGCGTTCTCTGCGTCGGCCTCTCTGCGTCTCTGCGTCAAAAAAGAAATGCCAGAAAGGTGCCAGCGGTTCGTCGCTCGGGGCTGTTGCAAGACAGCTCGGCTTCGGAGAGTGCTAGAGGTTCTGAACGCGGTAAACTTCGACAAAAGAGCCACTGGCATAGCCAGTGCCACACAGCCGCAGTGAACAACTCTTATCGCGAGGGTGGACTGAGGGGATCCTCGGGCCAAGCGTGTTTGGGGTAGCGGCCGCGGAGCTGTTTGCGGACTTCGGCGTAGGTGTTCTTCCAGAAGCTCGCCAAGTCATCGGTGATTTGTTGGCAGCGCTGATTGGGTGCGAGCAGATGCAGCACCAAACGCACGCGGCCGCCAGCGATGCGCGGCGTATCGCCCAATCCGAAAAACTCTTGGATGCGAGCGGCCAAGACCGGAGCGCGATCAGCCTCGTAGCTCAGCAGCACCGTGCGGCCGCTAGGCAGCGTGTACGTCTCCGGCGCTTCGCGGGCCAGCAGCGCTCGCTGCTCGTGGGTGAGCAGCCCTTCGATCAGTTGTCGCCACGGCAGGTTCTGCACGGCCGCTAAATCGCGTTGGCCCGCGCACCACTCGGGCAAGTGGCTCTGCAAACCTGCGTCGCTCAAGTCGGGCCAGTCCGGATCGGCCAGCGCGTGGGCGAGCCAGCGCGCCCTGCCGAGGAAGCTACCCAGGCTCTTGTCGCTCGTCGGAAAAACTTTGTGCCAGTTCTGCTGCGCCGACCCAGCAAGCAATCTCGCCGTTTCTGCGTCGAGCGGCGTTGCTACCGGAGTTTCCTCGAGCAGCAGATCGAACCAGTAGACGCGCCGCCGCGTCACGACGGTCCCTTGCGTCGGATGCACGAAGCGTTCATCGACTTCGCGCAGGTGTTCGGGATTGAGCCACTCGCGCTCGATGCCGGAGGCTTGTCGCACGCTGGCCTCGGTGCCGCCGGCGTCGACGTCGACGCAGACGAATAGTTCGGCATCGCGGACCGTGGAGCTGTCTTCGAGCTTCACGCCGCGGCCGCCAACCATCAAACCGCGCGGCTTATGCGGTTCGCGGCGCTTGGCAACGCGATCGGGCATCGCAGCCAGCAGGCCTTGCGAGAGTTGGCGATCGAGCGGTTGATCTTCACCCGAGCGCCCTCCCGTCGAGCGACCCGCCACCGAGCGGAGCACATCGTGGAGCTGACGAGCGGCGCGTTCGACTTGTCGCGCCCCGCCGATGCGGATCATTCCTTGCGGAAACTCAGTGCGGCCGCTGCGAAAGAATTCTTCCAGCGCTCGCACGCGCTCGGTGACGTCGCAGTCGCTGCGATGATCGCGGCGCGTTGGCGGCGTGTTGCCCGAGCGAGTCGGCTGAGCGCGACGATCGAAGACATCGCGCTCGGAGAGCAACGCCGCCGCGAGTGCGGCTGCACTGGGAATGCCGAGCTCATGGCCGGCCAGCAGCAAGCGAGCTAGTCGCGGATGCGTCGGGAAGGCGACGAGCTTCTGTCCCAGCGGCGTCGCGCGATGATCGTGCACCGCATCGAGCCGCTCGAGCAACAAGACTGCTTGAGCTAGCGCGGTAGCGCTCGGCTTGGTCAGCCAAGGAAACTCGGCGATGTCGCTCTCGCCCCAGCACATCAGTTGCAGCGCCGCGCCGCTCAAGTCGACTCGCAGAATCTCCGGATCGGTGTGCCGCGGCCGGCTGCGATGCGTGACTTCATCCCACAATCGCCAGCACACGCCCGGCGCAGTTCGCCCCGCGCGGCCGGCTCGCTGTTCGGCCGAGGCTTGCGAGATCGGTTCGAGTTCGAGGACATTCAAACCGACCGCCGGATCGACGCGCTGAACGCGCGCCCAGCCGCTGTCGACGACGATCCGCACTCCTTCGATCGTCAAAGAAGTCTCGGCGACGTTGGTGGCCAGAATGATTTTCCTGCGCGGCGAAGGGCCGAGCACGCGATCTTGTTCCTGCGGCGACAGATCGCCGTAGAGCGGCATCACTTCCCAGTCGAACTTCTTTTCGAGTCCCGCAAGTTGCCGAGCCGTTTGCAGGATCTCGCCGACGCCCGGCAGGAACACGAGCATGTCGCCCGGATCGCGCTCGGCGGCGATCGGGATTTGTTCGCAGACCGCTTCGACGATCTTGCGGCGCGGGCCGGG
>JBQCEI010000008.1:0-8620 GCA_051960375.1 Aureliella sp.
TGAGCACGCGTTGGGCTTCGGCATAGTCGCCGGCATAGTAGCGATGCACGCCATAGCCATACAGCTCGGTCATCGCGCCATCCTGAGCTCTTGCCAGCGGCGCCAGCTCTCCTCCGGCCCACGCCCCCAAGCCGCCCACAATCAAGCTCAAATATTTCAAGCTCAAAGACTTAAACCATCGGGACATCTCTGCGGTCTCCCTCGTCATGCTGTGTAAGTTCCATTGGTGCACCCCTCAGCTCGAACGCCACGTTGGCGGCGGCCGAACGACCCTCGATAGTAATTGCGTGCCATCGCGTCAGCAAATGGGCTGCCGCCAAGAAATTGCAGGCCAATTGCGAGGTTTCTGAAACGGACCGGCGGGGCTACAATGGCGGTCTCCATTTTTGCTTCCGCCCTCTGTTGAAAGGCTTTTATGAAGGGCCTGCACTTCGTACTGCTATTTACCGCGCTGACGTTTCTGTCGTGGGGTGTCTATGCCCCGCTGCTGAAACACGGCACGCTTGCCATGGGACACGACGGCCTGAAGGCGTTCGTCGGCGTCGGACTGGCCTACTTCGTCATCGCCGTGCTGGTCCCGTTTGCGATCCTCAAGCAAAAGGGGGAAAAGGGCAACTGGACCTTCAGCGGCACGACCTACTCAATCATCGCCGGCGCAGTTGGAGCGATCGGCGCGCTGGGCGTCATCCTGGCCTTGGTTTTCAAAGGCAAGCCGGTCTACGTCATGCCGTTGGTCTTCGGCTTTGCTCCGGTGGTCAACACGCTGGTCACCGCCTGGATTGGCAAGACGCTCGGCCAAATTCGGCCGGCCTTCATCGCTGGCATTGTCGCAGCAGCCCTCGGGGCCGGCGGCGTCATGTACTTCAAACCTCAAGCGCCCGCTCCCGCCGCACACGCGTCGAGCGCCGACGCGCATGCGGCTCCAGCCGCTGCTGATGCGTCCGCTGCGGCAAAGGATGCCACACACGGCTCCGCCTCCGCCCAGGCATCTGCTCCGAGCCCGCAGACCGATGTCGGCATGGTCGCGCTCTCGATCGCGATCGCCGCGGTTTGCTGGGGTTCGTATGGTCCGATGCTGCACCAGGGGCAGATGCGGATGGGCGGCAGCCGCTTGCGGCCTTTCGCTTGCGTCGGCATCGCTTACTTCATCATCGCCGTGGCCGCTCCTCTGGCGCTGATCGCTACGGTTCCCTCGCTCAGCCACGGCGACTGGACATTCAGCGGGATGACCTGGTCGATCATCGCCGGCACCGCCGGAGCCTTGGGTGCGCTGGGCATCATTCTGGCCTTCAATGCCGGCGGCAAGCCGATCTACGTCATGCCGCTCGTCTTCGGTTTCGCCCCGGTGATCAACACCTTCATCAGCCTGACCGAAGACAACGCCTGGTCGCGCGTCGAGCCGATGTTCTGGGTCAGCCTCGGAATCGTCATCGCTGGCGTGATCACCGTGCTCACGCAAGCCCCCAAGGCCCATCACGCTCCCGCGGCCAATCCCTTGCCGGCGTCTCCCTCGACGGCACCTGCACAGAGCTAGGCGCGACGCGTGAACTTACCCCAAGAAGATCGCCACGAAACGGCTGCCGCTGGCTCAGTCGCTGCCGGCGCAGAACAAGCGCCGCAGGACAAGCCCGCGCGAGCGCCGGCTGCCAAAGCTCACGATCTGTTCCAGCAGCCGCTCGCTTGGACCGACTTGGTTCAAGACGAGCGGCCGGTGGAGCTCGAGATCGGATCGGGCAAAGGTTTGTTTTTGCAGACAGCCGCTGCCGAGCGTCCGACGCACCAGTTCATCGGCGTCGAACTCTCAGCGAAGTTCGCCAACCGCGCTGCCGATCGCCTTCGGCGCGCCGGGCTCGAGAACGTCAAAATGTTGCGGGGCGATGCCGAAGCGTTCTTGCTGGGCGTCGTCCCCGACCGCAGCGTTGCCGCCGTGCACGTTTACTTCCCCGACCCATGGTGGCGGCGCAAACACAAAAAGCGCCGCGTGCTCAACGAGGAAACCTTGGCGGCCATCGAGCGCATCTTGATTCCCGGCGGCCGGTTTCACTTCTGGACCGACGTGCTCGATTACTACGAACTAATCTGCGGCCAAGTGATCAAGCTGACCGACTTAGCCGGCCCGAGCTACGTGCCGCAGCGCCCGGCAGCGCACGACCTCGACTACACCAATCACTTCGAACGCCGCGCCCGCCGCAACGAACAACCGATCTACCGGGCGATATTTACCAAGGCTGGATCTGGTTCTGAGTCGCGAAGCGACGGCATGCATTAGCCTGGGACGCGAGTCCCAGGTGTGAGACGCCAGTTTCATGAGAGGCACGAAGTACGCGAGTCGCACGCATTCGGTTGTTGGCCCCGGCCCCTCTCCCCGAAGCGGGGCGAGGCGAGATAAGATTGAAATGGGGCGAGCCACTTCACATTTCCTGTCTCCCCCTCGCCCCGCTTCGGGGAGAGGGGGCCGGGGGTGAGGGGCCGGAGCGGAGACATGTTCCGCCTTGGTAACCGTCTTCTCGAAGATGTGTTGGTCAACCCTGGGACTGGCGTCCCAGGCTAATGCATGCCGTCGCTTCGCGACTCAGGATAACGAGCGGACGAAGAAAGCTATTTGGCCGGCAGTTCGATGACGCCGCTCCAGTCGGGCGGTGGCGTGCGGCGGTGCTGAGCGATGTAGACCGTTAAAAAATCTTTCACTTGGTCCTCGGCAGGAACTTGATGGAGCAAGCGAAAGGCTTCCGACCAACGCCCTGCCAGAAAATGATCCAAGGCCGATTCATAAGCATCGATGTGGGCGTCATCCAACACGCCGTCGACTTCAAACGGCGGAAGCAGTTCGCTGACCATCAGCGGCGTCTGCATGCCGTAGGGGCGGACCTTGGCCACGCGGCGGACGCGAAGCTCGCTGCGCGGAACGTTCTTGCGAATCCAGTCGGCGGTCGCTTCGTCGACCAGGACCGGCGCCTGCAACTGCTTGGTCATGCCTTCCAGCCGCGAGGCCAAATTGACCACTGGCCCGAAGACAGTGACCTTCACCTGATCGACCGTGCCGATGCGACCGGCCACCGCCGGGCCAGAGGCGATGCCGATGCCGGCGCGAAAACCAGCCAGCGGATGATCGGCCTGATTGGAGTTCTTGTCAAAGTCGAGGCGAATCGCCAGCGCGGCCGAGCACGCGTGGCGGATCGCTTGCGGATCGCTGATCGGCCAACCCCAGAAACCCATCGCGGCATCGCCATGGAAATCGCCGACCACGCCCCCTTCGTGCAAGATGTGATGCGTCATGACGCCCAGCGCGTCGCTGACACGGGCCAGCAGGTCGAGCAAGCGATCGGCCGACTCTTCGCTGTTCTGTGAGAAACCGCGCAAGTCGCAGAACAACACCGACACGTCAGTCTCGCGCGGGGCAAGCACTTCATCCGGCTCGCGCTGTCCGAGCGCATCGAGGACGACCGGGGCAAAGAAGGGCCGCAAACTGTCTTGGCGCTGCTGGAGCGCCCGCACCTGCTTGATCGCGCTGAGCGTCGTCGCCGTCAGCTCGGCAAACTTCAAATCGTCGCGCAACCGCTCAGCGTCCTCGGTCGGGACGCCGCTGGATGCCGGCGGACCCGCAAAATTTCCGGAAGCGTAGATCGCCCAGCCCGCACAAGCGTCGGAGAGCACCGGTGTGCAGAATGCCCAATCGATGTTCTCACTCTGCGTAAACGCATCGGCTCCCGCGTTGCGATTCCAAATATGCAGAACGCTTTCTTTGGTGCTGATCGCACGGCTGACCAGTTGCATCGAAGGTTTGAATTGCTGGCCGGTGAGCGAGCGGCAGTCCCAGTGCAAAACTTGCATGTCGGCGGGGCTCGGCTTTTTCTCGCGCTGGTTCTCTGGCTGGCCGTCCTCGTCGCACATTTGCAATTTTACAATCGCCACGAACGATGCCTCGGGAATGCCGAGCAGCAGCACATTGACGATGCGCGCCCAGAGTTCCTCGTCGGTCGTGCTGCCCGCGATAATGTCGGGAATGCGGCTGAGCACTTCGATCCGTCGATCGGCGTCGCGATAGCGGCTTTGCCGCAGCAAATGCGCCGAAAAAGTTTGCTCGGAAAAAGCCTGGGCCGGCAGCTGCGAGAACTGAACCGGCTGATCGACCACAGTGAAGGTGGTCTGGCCGATGACGAAGTGTTCGCCGACGTGCACGGTAAACTCATCGCGCTGTTGGCCGCGGTAAAAAATGAAATTGCGAGCTCCCGGCAAACGGCGAACTTCGAGCGTCTTGCCGTTCCAGCGCAGCCCGGCGTGCTTCCGCGAGATGCGATCGTCCCAGGGAACGGCCCACTGGTCAGTCGCTCGCCCCAGTGTCGCCTCGCCGGAGCTGGGCGCGAGGGGCCGGCGCCATCGATCTTGAGGTCGCGGACCTTGTGCAATCAAGTCAGGCATGCGGGCCCTGGTATCCTAGTAGAGCGAACGGCCGACAAATAACGTATTTCACGCCATACTATACGCGTCCCGCCGTTGGCCGCTATGTTAGCCAGTGCCTAACCCATTTTTTACCGCGGAGACGCGGAGAGCGCAGAGATCGAACACGGAGGATTTAAGAGGATCATGTCGGAAACTGCTTCCACTTCGGCCGCCGAACTGATGGCCAGCATCGATGCTCAGGTGGCGCACGTCTGGATGGTGCGAACGTTCCTAAAACATTCCGACGAAGTGAAGGACGATGAAGAGCTGGCCAGTGTGCATCGCGACTTGTACGACTTCATGCTGGCCCTGGGCCCGTCGCTCGACGCCGGCGATGCGCAGGCGTATCTGAAGATGGCTCGCAAAAAATTGTCGCTGCTCAAGCGGGCTACCGAGCTGTTCATCTCGATCCAGCCCGAGGTTTCGGGGCATATGAACTTCCGCATGGCGGCCCAGTCGCTGTCGCTGGCCGTCGCAGAAATCGTCAAGCGGGTTGAAGCGGCGTCGTAAGCAGCCCGTTCTTAACCGCGGAGACGCGGAGAGCGCGGAGGGCGCTTTAAAGCCGCTGAACCAGTTGACCGCTGATGCGGCGAATGAGGCGCCGCATTTCGAGGACGCTCAGCGTGCTCAAGACTCGCGCGACCGGCAGACCGCTTTCTTGGACGACCGAGTTAATGTCGGTCGGCTGGAGGGCGATGGCCTGCAGGACCGCCGACTCTTGCTCGTTCAACTGAAGCTGAGCCGGATGGCGCACGTGTACTTCGGGGGCAATTTCGACTCCTTCGACCAGCGGCCCAAGTTGCTCGAGGATGTCCTCAGGATCTTGAGTCAGATACGCGCCGTCTCGGATCAGCGCATGGCAGCCGCGGGCAACCGGCGTGGTGACCAGGCCCGGCATCGCGAAAACCTCTCGACCTTGTTCGCCCGCATGTCTGGCCGTGATCAGCGCTCCGGAGCGCTCGGCGGCTTCGACGACCAGCGTCCCCAGCGTCAAACCACTGATGAGACGATTCCGCTGCGGGAACATGCCTTTCTTCGGCTTGGTCAACGGCGGCATCTCGCTGATCAGCGCGCCGCTGTCGACGATCTGTTCAGCCAATTCTTCGTGCTCGGGCGGATAAATTTCGTGAACGCCGCTGCTGAGTACAGCGATCGTGCGTCCTTGGGCTTCGATCGCGCCGCGGTGAGCCGCTGCGTCGATTCCGCGGGCCAGCCCGCTGACGATCGTCAGACCGGCTCGTGCAAGCGACCTCGCAAACCGCTCGGCTTGCGAGCGGCCGTAATGCGACGCGCCGCGCGTGCCGACGATCGCGATGGCCAGTTGGTCGCACGGCAGCAACTGCCCGCGAACAAACAAAATGCTGGGCGGGTCGGCCAGTTCCCGCAGCAGCCGCGGAAACTCAGGCGCCTCGGGGCGCAGAATGGCGATCGATTCGCGCTGGCACAGTTCGATCGTCTGAACGGCCAGCTCACGAAACTCGCTCGAGCGAATGCGCCGCGACAAGGCAACGCCCACACCTGGAATCGCCGCCAGTTCCTCGGGCGACGCGCTGTGCACCTCCCGAGCTGAACCGAACTGCTCGAGCAGACCAGCCAGCGTCATCGGACCCACGCCGGTCGTCAGTACCAGCGCAAGATAGTCGCGCAGATCGGCGTCCTGCTGGGCAAGGCTCATCACGACTCTCTCGGGCAAGAGCGCTGGGATGCTGACCAGTTATTAAACTCTTTAATGGCCTTCTTGGTGTCTTCGTGTCTTGGTGGTTCATCAGCTGAACCAAAAAGAAACCAAGAAAAAAGCGAGAGGCGATGCTCAGCGGCGGGCTCGTCCCTCGCTTACGCGTCGGGTTTACGTGGAAGCCGGCGGCATGGCTTCGCGCGGCATCGACTCGATCGCTTTATCGATCAGCCCGTACTCGACCGCTTCTTCGGCTGACATGAAGCGGTCGCGATCGGTATCGCGTTCGATCTGCGTGAGCGACTGGCCGCTGTGCTTGATCAAGATCTCGTTCAGCTTCTGCTTGATCCGCTTGAACTCGCGGGCATGAATCGAGATCTCTTCGGCAGTACCCTGCATGCCGGCCAAAGGCTGGTGGATCATGATGCGGGCGTTCGGCAGAGCGAAACGTTTGCCGGCCGCGCCGGCTGCTAGTAGCACCGCGCCCATCGATGCCGCTTGACCGATGCAGTAGGTTGCCACATCGCACGAGACGAACTGCATCGTGTCATAGATCGCCAAGCCGGCACTGACGCTGCCGCCGGGCGAGTTGATATACAGGTGGATGTCCGCCTTGGGATCGTCCGATTGCAGGAACAGCATCTGAGCCACCAGCGCGTTGGCGACCTCGTCGTCGACCTGCGAGCCCAAGAAGATGATGCGGTCTTTCAGCAACCGGCTATAGATGTCGTAGACGCGCTCTTCGCGGCCACTTTTTTCAATCACATACGGTATCGTAGGCATCGCTTTTCAATCCGTTCTGGCTCAAGATGTTCGGGATTTTGCAGATCAAGTGACCGCTCGCCGCCGCGCTGCTCTTCCAGCGGAATTCGCCGGCCGTAGGTCCGTTCCGCCCGCAGAAGGCGCGCTGCGGCGCGCCGCCGGGGCGAATAACAGCCTACTCGTCTCTCTCTTCTTGTTCAGCTTCTTGCTTGGTCAGCAGCTGGTCGACCAAGCCGTATTCCTTAGCCGCTTCGGCGGTGAGGAAAAAGTCCCGGTCGACATCGCGGGCGATCTGCTCGACCGTTTTGCCGGTGTGGTTGGCCAGGATATGGTTGAGCATATCGCGGTAGCGCAAAATCTCGTTCGCCTGGATCTCGATATCGGAGATCTGGCCCGATACGCCGCCAGCGGGCTGATGCACCATCACGCGGCTGTGCGGCAGGCAATAGCGTTTGCCTTTGCTGCCACCGGCCAAGAGGACCGCGCCGCCGCTGGCTGCTTGACCGACGCAGTAGGTAGCGACCGGGCACGAAACCATCTGCATGGTGTCGTAGATGGCCAGCGTAGCGATGACGTCACCGCCGGGGCTGTTGATATAGAAGTGGATGTCCTTGCGGCGATTTTCGCTCTGCAGGTACAGCAGCTTCATCACCACTTCGTTGGCGTTGCCGGTGTGAATCTCACCTTGCAGAAACACGATGCGATTCTCAAGCAACAGGTCGCCCAAAGTCATCTGGCGCTGCCGCTGATAACTCTGGTATGCGTACGAATTGCTGATCGAACTCAGCGGATGGCTAAGATGGGGCAGCCGAGAATCCAACATGCGCTCCTTCTGGCGATTCTAGATACAAACTCGCGTGAGCCTCGAGGTGAGCTCATCCTCTCGCAGTGCCGACGACACTCAATGTTGGCCATGCGGAAGCTTTTGGCAAGACCGCTTCGCGCACTCGACAAGCAAATGCGGGACACTTTCACGAACCGGGGCACGACTTCATTCCTCGTGCCAAACTCCGATATGAAAACTGGCAACGGCCATTTCGGACCGTTGCCAGACAAAGTTCGAGTGCACAAATGATTGGTAGGCGGAATTGCCGCTTTAGGTCGTCTTCGGCTCTTCGCGCCTTAGTGGTGAATTTGATCTTGAACCACGAAGACACAAAGACACGAAATTACCGAGATCGCTTAATCCGACTTCCGCTCACCTTCGGGCAGCTTGGGAGCGCCTGGGACCGGAGCGGCGTCGTTGTCGTGATGGGCTTCGGGGATCTCGGCCGGAGTGCCGGAGATCAGGAAGTCGATGCTGCTGGAGGTCGCACCCTGCTTGAGGAACTGGGCGTCCGCCTTGTCGTTGATCTTGGCCGCACCGACGATGCGCTCGATCACTTGACGCTCGATGATCTGGTTGCGAATCGCATCCATCTGGCCGCTCTTTTCCAAACGAGCACGCACGCGTCGCGGCGACACTTCGCTCTGTTCGGCCAGCAATTCGATTTCCGCATCGTACTCTTGCGAGGTCGGTTCGAGCTTCAGCTCTTCGGCGATCTTTTCCAGAACGAAGTGCTCGCGGAGAGCTTCGATCGTCGATGCCCGAGCGTTGAAGCGAGCCGCATTGATGTACTGGTTGATCTTGTCGCGATCGAAACCGCTGCGTTGGAGTTCGAGCACCATGCGCTGCAGTTCGCGGGACGTCTGCTTGTTGACCAGGCTCTCGGGCATTTCCCAGTTGGCGCCTTCGGTCAGCTT
>JBQCEI010000009.1:0-7366 GCA_051960375.1 Aureliella sp.
TTTTTTTTTTTTTTTTTTTTTTTTTTTTGTGTTTTTGTTTTTTGGTGTTTATTTTTTTAACCACAAATACACGAAGACACCAAGAAGAAAAACGGGGTCAAACTCTACTCTTCATTCTCGAGCAGCAATTCGCTCTTGAGCACGAACACGCCGCGGGTCGCGATGCGCTCGCCGGGACTGAGGCCGGCGATGACTTCGCTCCAGCCGTCTTGAGATTTGCCCAGCCGCACATCGCGGCGCACGAACAGATGATCGTCGGTGGTGACAAACACAAAGGTCTCGCGGGCGTGGGTAGCGACGGCCGATTCCGGGATGACGATGTGCGAAGTGACTTCGCCCAGCGGCAATTCGACTTGCACGTACAGCCCCGGCCTCAAGCGGCCGTAGGGGTTCTCGATGCTGGCCACCAGCGGAATGGCGTTGGTGGTCGGGTCGACCGCTCGCCCCATCCTGACGACCGTGGCCTTGAGCGTTTCATCGGGCAGGGCAGGGGAGGTCGCGGTGATTTCTTGCCCAGGCTGGAGCGAAAGGGCCTTCCACTGCGGTTCGCGCAAATCGGCCTCGAGCCACAGCCGGCTCGTGTCGGCCAGCACGAACAACACCGCCCCGGCTTCGACGCGCTCGTTTTCGCTGAAAAGCCGCTGCTCGACCGTGCCGCTTTTCGGCGCGCGAATCTCGATCGACGACAGATTCTCGATATCGGCGCTGGCCAGTGGCTCCGACTGCCGCGAGCCAGAAGCGTGCGAACCGGAAGAGTTCAAATCAGAAGGCAGCGGGTCAGAAGACAGCGGGTCCGCTTGCTGCGAACGAGCGAGCTGCGAGCCCGAGCGCGGGTTACCGGAGCGCTGTGAACTTGAGCGCTGTGAGCTAGATGCCTGTCGATCGGAATACTGTCGATCGGAATACTGGGGATCGGCATGCGGGGGCTCGCTGGGCGGCTGGCCGACGGTGTTCGTCATGCCGAGTAGAGTGGCCACGCGGCCGGCGGCGATCTGCCAGCGGCGGCGAGCGTCGTCCATCGCAATCTCGGAGGCCTGGGCCGCGCGGTCGGCATCGAATGCCGTTTGTTCGATCAAGCCCTGCAGCGTGGCTCCGGCGCTTTCGAAGTTGCGTCTGCGTTCTTCGATCGTGCGGGCCGGCAACGCGCCGCTTTGCTCGGCTGTCTCGATCCGCGAGATGAGCGACTTGGCCAGCAGCTGCTTCGAGTAGGCGGAGAGGAGCGTTTCGCGAGCTGCGCCGAGTTCCTGATCTTGGAACTGCTCGCGGATCTCCTCGGGCGATCGGCCGGCGCCGATGGCCGCAACTAGCTTGTGAATGCCGGCCGCTCGCGTGCGATCCCAATCGGCCTGACGTTTAGCCAGCTTGTACTCTTCGGCCCGCTGCAACTGGTCGGCTCGAGCCGTGCCCAGTTCGGGACTGTTCATCGTCGCCAGCACCTGACCGGCCTCGACGCGGTCGCCAGGTAGGACGTTGATCTTGGTCAGCATGCCCGCGGTGCCCAGGCGCACGCTGACCCGCTGCGTTTCGTCGTAAGCGAGCCGCCCAGGCACGGCCACCCGCACCTGCTCAGCCCGCGGTTCGACCGCTTCGCATGTAACGCTGCCCGCGGCGATCAGAGCGTCGCTCAGATGCACTTGCGTCGGCGCTGCCGGTTCGGCTTCCGCAGCCGCATCTTCGTGCGGATTGATGTTCGTTTCAGCGAATCGATGCCAGCCATACCAGGCCAGAAGCAGCCCGGCCACCACCAACACCGGCGGTACGATTCGGCGGGCGAGAGATTGATGGTGCACCGCACACCTCCACGGAATTCATTCATGCTCTTGAGGGGTCTTTGCCTTCTTAGTGCCTTGGTGTCTTGGTGGTTATTAGTTCTGATGAACCGCTAAGACACAAAGACACGAAGAAGAGAGGAGAACCGCGGGCTAACGCCCGGCGGCTGATCGAGCGCGGCGAGCGCATGCATGACGCGCACGCACCCGCGCTGACGGCATCGCCAGAGACGCGATGCTTAAGAGAACGCTCTCAACATCGAGCCACACACAGTGCGGCATGCGGTGAGATACGTTTGGAGTTGCGCTCGGCGAGCGGTAGAGGTTTGTCGGGCAAGCTTAACTGAGCTAGCGACAAAGGCGCAGCCAGAACCGCATCGCTGAGAGCCCAGTGCACCGGCGCGAAGTCGCTCGCGCTGACTGCGCAGGCAGAACTTTCCAGAACGCAGGGCCAAGTTAGACCGGGGGCCGTCTGATCGTCGTCATCGGCCGGCAAATCATCGCCGCCGCTGCGAGGCCACACCAAATGCATGTGCCAGCCGCTTTCGCCCACGCCGATGTCGTGGCTGTGATGGTGCACCGCGTGAGCGGCCAGATGGAGGTCGGCGGCCAGCACCTGCGACTGCAGCGAATGCCGATGCACGATCGGCAGCGGCCCACGCCATGCGCAAAGACACAACACCCACACTAACCAGAGCCGGTAGCGTGGCAGGGAGTGGCTGCAGATTAAAAAGCGGTAGGCCGACATGCGATCATTCTTCTTCGGACCGCAGGAGATGTCAAATTAGGCTTCAGGCTTCAGGCTTCAGGCTTCAGGCTTCAGGCTTCAGGCTTCAGGCTTCAGGCTTCAGGCTTCAGGGGGGAGGATCGAGCACGAGTACGAGCGTAGGGTACCGCTCTTCAGGACCAAAGGTCCGCCATTCCTTAGCCCAGGCCAGCGGCCTGGGACCAGTGAGCCCTGGTCCCTGATGCCTGATGCCTGATGCCTGATGCCTGATGCCTGAGGCCTGAGGCCTGAGGCCTGAGGCCTTCTTCTACGGTTCTATGTCGTCGAGTTCTTCGTCGCCGAACTCGTCGTCTTCGGATTCCTCGGGGAACATTTCGCTGTCGTCGGGTTCGATTTCGTAATCGTCCTCGAGTTCCTCTTCAAAGTCGTCGTCGAACTCGTCGTCGAAGTCGTCGTCGTCGAAGTCACCAAAGGGATCTTCTTCGGCTTGATCATCGTCCAACGGCAACTCGACGCCATCTTCGTCCAAGTCCGGCTCTTCGGACGAATCGTCGTCGGACCACTGGTTGGCAATAGTGCTGGGGCGCTCCGGCACTTCGACGCTGAGCGCTCCTTCGAACCAATCATCTTCCTTTGTAAACACCGACATGTTGGCTGGCGAAGTCCTTGGCAGAGAACTGATGATCGACATTTGAGTTTGGCGTTTGCTTAGGCGATAGAGGCGACTGGCCGAATCAGCCGGAAACCGTCCGCTTCAATTGCGAGGTTCACCGAATCGATTCATAGCCCGTTAAAGGAAGTGTCCGCAACTGGAAACCTTCGTGACCCCCAGCACCGAAACAGCACGTTCGTAGCACGCACAAAAGTCGCCTACGCGGGCATTTTTGTCAACGTGCCCGAGAGTCTCCGGCCGACGAATTTATCGGCCGCCGGAATTGTTATGCCGGCAGGTCGTGGCGCGGCACACCGGCCCGGTCTTCGCTCGTCGATACACAAGTCGCCAACACGAGATCGCCCGCAACGTTCAGCGTCGTGCGGCACATATCCAGGATGCGGTCGACACCCAAAATGACGGCGATCCCTTCGCTGGGCACGCCTACGCTGCGGAGCACGATCACGATCAGCGGAATCGATCCGCCCGGCACCCCGGCCGTGCCGACGCCGGCCAGGACCGACATGAGCACGACGGTCACTTGCTGAATCAGGCTCAGTTCAACCCCGAACACCTGCGCCAGAAACAGCACGACCACTCCTTCAAAGAGCGCCGTGCCGTTCTGGTTGGCGGTCGAGCCCACGGTGAGCACAAACTGCGAAACTTCAGGCCTCAGCCCCAAATTGTCCTTGGCCACTCGCAGCGCGGTCGGCAAGGTGGCGTTCGAACTGCTGGTCCCGAAGGCGGTCAGCACCGCTTCGCGAGTCGCTCGAAAGAATTTTAGCGGCGACATCTTGGCGGCAAAGACCAGCAGCAGCGAGTAGACGACGAACATCTGCAGGGCTAAACCCAAGAGCACCGTCAGCACGAATCGCACCAGCGCCAGCAGGATATCGAGCCCGATCGTCGCCGTAATCGCAAAGATCAGACAGCCCACGCCCAGCGGCGCGAGCTTCATCGCGATGCCGATGATCGTCATCGAAACATCGAACATGCCTTCCAGAACTTGAACCAGCGTACCGGTCCGCTCGGTGCTCATCGTCAATGCGACGCCGACCAGCAGTGCAAAGAACATGACCGCCAACATGCCGTTGCCCTTGCTGCTGCCGTCGATCGCGCCGACCATCTCCTGCAGCGGATTCTCGGGCAACATGTCCAGCAGCACGTCTTTGAGCGACTTGGCCTTTTCCGACTTCTCGACCGCTTGCTCGGCAGCGCCCGCATACTTCGCTTTCAGCTCGGCTTGCTTCTCGGCCGGCAAACTGCTGCCCGGGCGAAGCAAGTTGACCAGTCCGACGCCGATGCCGACGCTCGAGAGCGACAAGATAAGCGTAAACCCGAGCGTCCGCAGACCGACGCGGCCGAGGCTTCGCAAATCGCCCAGCTCCAAGATGCCGAGCGTCAAGGCCGAGAAGACGAGCGGAATGACGACCATGATCACCAGCCGCAAGAAGACGCGGCCGATCGGGTCGGCGATGTTCGAGGCGATCCAGTCAACCGACTGCCGCACCGCTTCGGACTGCGAAGCAAGATAGTTGGCTGCCAAACCCAGAAGAGCGCCTACGAGCAGGCCGGCCAGAATCTTGACGTGCTGAGGATACCCGCGGCGCTCGGCTGCTGCTGTCACGATTGGCTGGTCTACCCGTCCAAGGTTGCGAAGCGTGTCACCCATAACAGCGCCTTGCACCAGCCGTAGGGCGTTAGCCCGCGGTTGGCTGCTTAGCTTGGAACCCGACGCGTAAGCGAGGGAGGAGCACCTCAAAGCTTAGCGCCGGGTGCGTCCCTCGCTTACGCGTCGGGTTCCAAGATCTACCGCGCCGTTATTCTCGATTGCCCGACATTCTAGCCAATCGCTCGTTCATGCGGCGTTTCATCGGGAAGAGCTTGCGGCGACGCGTCGGAGCGTCGGAGCCAGGAGCGCGGAAGCTCAGATCAGACCCGCTCCCAGACTGAATTTCAGACAAGCTTTCCGCATGGCTCTCCTCGAGCGCTTCTTCAGACGTTTCGTCCAGGCGTTCAGCCTCCGCTTGGGCGGGCGCCTCGGCAGGCGCCTCGGCAACACGCGGCTCAGCAGCCGGCACTTCCTCTTCCTCGGCCGGGACGTCGAACAGCCCCGCGGCAAACGGACCGCGTGCTTTGCGAGCTCGGCCAGCTTCGGGAGCTGCACTAGTTTCAGGAGCACGCCTTGCTCCAGACTCCCGACCCGTTTCGCCCGCTCGCGGCGCGACTTCGGACGCTTCGGCGTCCCGCGGCTCGGAGCTAGCTCGCCGTTCCGAGCTAGCCGGCCGCTCAGGTCTGACCGACCGTTCGCTCGTTGACCGTTCGCTAACCGGTCGTTCGGAGCTGGCCTGCGATTGGCGCGAGCCATTCGCCGGCTGGGCATCAGCCGCAGCGGCGGGTTTCAGCTTCAGCGATTCATCGGCCAGGCTATCGCGGACCAACAGGCGATTGATGTTCAGCTCGATCGCCGTCAGTTGCTGGCCTTCGCTCGGGGTGACGAACGTGAAGGCGATGCCCTCGCGTCCCATGCGGCCGGTGCGGCCGACGCGATGCACATAATCATCGCAGTCGAGCGGAATATCGTAGTTGATGATGTGCGAGACGGTCGATACGTCGATGCCGCGTCCGTCCACATCGGTCGCCACCAACAAGTTCAGTTCGCCCGCGCGGAGGCTGGTGAAGACGCGATCGCGATCGCGCTGGTTCATGTCGCCGTGAATGCAGGCCATGCGCATGCGGGCCAGTTCGGGCACGTGGCGGGCTTCCGTTTGCAGAGCCCGGTGCAGGCGATCGGTGCCGCGCTTGGTGCGACAGAAAATGATGACCTGCCGCGGCTCTTCGCGCTTCAGCAGCGACAACAGCAATCGGTACTTGTCGTCTTGCCGGACGGTGAAGTACCGCTGCTCGATCGTCGCCGATGAAACTTGCGACTGCGAGCAGTTGATACGGACCGGATTCTGCAAGTAGCGTTCGCTGAGCTTCTCGATCACCGGCGGCATGGTGGCGCTGAGCAGCATCGTTTGCCGGTCGGTCGGACAGGAGCGCAAAATGCGTTCGATCGCCGGCCGGAAGCCGATGTCGAGCATGCGGTCGGCTTCGTCGAGCACAACGCACCAGAGATCGTCCAGCCGCATGGTGCGGCGGCCGATATGGTCGAGCACGCGCCCTGGAGTGCCGACGACCAATTGCACGCCGTGAGTCAGTTGGTCGATTTGCCGGCGCATGTGCTTGCCGCCAGCCAGCACGACCGAAGCGGTCGGGCAACCCCAGGCCAGCTTGACGAGCTCTTGATGAACTTGCTCGGCCAGTTCGCGCGTCGGCACGAGGATCAGGGCCTGCGGATTGCGGGTCTCCGTAAGCGGGTCGAGCAGTTCGAGGATCGGAATGCCGAAGGCCGCGGTCTTACCGGTGCCGGTGCGGGCCTGCCCGACGATGTCGAGGCTTTCCAAAGCAGGCGGGATGACCTGAGCCTGAATGGAGGTCGGTTTGGAATAGCCGGCTCGGCGCAGAGCGCTGAGCATGATCGGCGACAAGTCCAACTGTTCGAAAGAAGTGATTTCCCCTGCGTTTACTGCATCCACTGTAACGAGATTTTCCCTATGATTGTTCCATGTTCTGATGGCAAGCCCTTCCCAAACGGGCTTCGCCGGCTGCGGGCCCACACCGATTGAAGGCCGGCAGTTTTGACACGCCTTAAGTGCTTTCAGTAACTAATAGTTTACGCCATTGTCAGCCTACCACGATTCGTTTGCAATTGGGCACATTTTCCATGGAATCTTCGCATGAATCTTGGATGGCGGCAGCCCTCCAGTGGCTCGCGGCGCCTCGTCACCGGTCGCTGCCGGCTCACCTGCCCGAGGCGATCGCTGCGGCCAGCGGCGTGGAGATCGAACAATTGCTCGAGATACTGGCGAGCAATCTCGATGCTTTGCCGCTCCAGAGCGGCTCGCTGGCAGACGGCTCGCTTGCAGAAGAAAACGACGAGCTAGAGGAAGATGAGGAAGGACGCTCGCGGACTTCTCATGATATGCCTCCTGCCGCGGCTGGGCAAACCATCGGCCGCTTGCGGGCCGTGCTGCAGATGGCCGCCGCCCGAGCCCTGCGTTTGCGACTGGAAAGCGAAAGCGCCGGGCAGCTCGAGCCGGCCATTGATCCGGATGTCGTCGCCGATCTGGCCGCTGCCCTGTCCGACATCAATGCGCTGGCAGCGGCTCATTG
>JBQCEI010000010.1:0-3434 GCA_051960375.1 Aureliella sp.
CGAACATCGAGAAGATCGGTGGGATGATCGACATTCAAAGTCAGCTCGGTCACGGCACCGTGATCAAGATCAAAATCCCTCTGACTTTGGCGATCATCCCGGCCCTGGTCGTCACCAACGCCGGCAACCGCTTCGCGATTCCGCAAGTCAACCTGCTCGAGCTGGTTCGCTTGGAGAGCGAACAGGCGAAGACGAGCATTGAATGGATTCAAGGAGCCCCTGTATATCGCCTGCGCGGCCGGCTGCTGCCGCTGGTCTACATGCACAAAGTGTTGCAGACCGACGCGAGCCGTAAACCGGCCGACGCAGTCAACATCGTTGTCCTCCGAGCCGACGAGCGTCAATTCGGTTTGGTGGTCGACCAGATCAACGATACCGAAGAGATCGTCGTCAAACCGTTAGCCAAACAGCTCAAGTCTATTCCGGTTTTCTCCGGGGCAACCATCATGGGCGACGGCAAAGTTGCGCTGATTCTCGACGTGCTCGGATTGGCGCATGCTTCGAACGTCGTCTCCAAGGAGCGCGTTCAGAAACTGCTAGAGAGCAGTGCGTCCAGTCACCATGCGTCGGGCGAGCGGCAAACGCTGCTGATCCTCGGCGCCAACCAGAGTCACCGCTTGGCTCTGCCGATCTCGCAGGTCGCCAGGCTGGAAAAGATCGACAAGCGGCTGGTCGAGCGAGCTGGCAATCAAGAAGTCGTCCAGTACCGCAACGAAATCCTGCCGCTCATACGGCTGGCTCAAGTGCTCGGGCTTGAGAGCCAACAAGTGCCGGACGATTCGCACTTGAACGTCGTCGTCTATCACGAGAACTCGCAGAGCGTCGGCCTGGTGGTCGACCGCATCATCGACATCGTCGAAACCACGCTGGAGATTTCGCGCCATTCGCAGCGCGTCGGGCTTCGCGGTTCCGCCGTCATTCAAGACCGCGTAACCGATGTGGTCGACCTGCCGGCTGTCATACGGCGAGTCGGAATGTTCGCCGACGAGGCGGAGCAACACGCAAACACAGGGAGAAGCAGCCATGCATGAGCATGTGGAAAGCCAGGTCTGCACGTTCATGCTCGACAACCAGATGTTTGGTGTCGACGTGCAATGTGTTCAAGAAGTGATTCGTTATCAAGAGATGACTGAGGTGCCGCTGGCCCCCGAGGCGGTCTGTGGACTGATCAATTTGCGCGGCCAGATTGTTACTGCGATCGATCTGCGAACTCGCCTGGGGCTGCCTCCGCGCGGCCAGTCGCAATTGCCAATGAACGTCGTCGTGCGAGGAGACGACGGCGCGATCAGTCTGCTGGTCGACCAGATCGGCGACGTGCAGGAAATCGAGCCCGAGCACCTCGAGCCGCCACCCGATACGCTCCGCGGCGAATCGCGGCATTTGATCCGGGCTGCCTACAAGCTCAACGATCGTTTGTTGCTGCTGCTCGACACGGTGCAAGCCGTCAACGTTTCCAAAAGTGACAAACAATGACCACCGGCCCGGCCGGCGGACTCTGAGCGGCAACTCCTCACTCGCCGGACGCCCCGCTCGACCTGCGACCTGCTTCTACTTCATCCGTTTTTTAAGCATTTATCCAGAGAGAGCCTTCCATGACCACGACCGCGCGAAAGCCGAAATCCACGTCGACCAAGCGATCCGATACCAGCCGCTCGACCACTGCTGAACTGGCAAACTATCGAGGACAAATCGAAGCGATCCACCGGGCTCAAGCGGTGATCGAATTCGAACTCGACGGCACAATCCTGACCGCCAACGAAAACTTCCTCGGCGCCTTCGGTTACACCCTCGCCGAACTGATCGGCAAGCACCACAGCTCGCTGTGCGACAAGTCGACCACCAGCAGCCCCGAGTATCGCCTCTTTTGGGAAGACCTGGCCGCGGGCAGCTATCGCGAAGGGGAGTTCAAGCGGATTGGCAAAGGAGGCAAAGAGGTTTGGATTCGCGCGACTTACAATCCGATCTTCGACGCACAGGGGCGTCCCTTCAAAGTGGTCAAGTTCGCCACCGACATCACCGAGCAGAAGCTGGCTGCGGCCGAGAACGCGCGGATTCGCGGGATGATGGATAACATGGCTGCCGCGGTCACTTACGCCGACAAGGACTTCGTCATCACGTATGCCAACCCGGCGGCCATCGAGCTGCTGCGGAAGGTAGAGAGCTACTTGCCGGTCCGCGCCGATCAGATCGTCGGCCAATCGATCGATGTGTTCCATAAGCATCCCGAGCACCAGCGCCGCTTGCTCAACAACCCAAAGAACCTGCCTTTCAACGGGCAAATCAAGATCGGACCGGAGTACTTCAGCCTGCAGGCCAACAGCATCTTCGGCCAAGATGGCCAAGTCGTCGGCACGTTGGTCGCCTGGAACCTCATCACTCAGAGGATCGAATCGGAGCGGCAGGTGAAGGAGAGCATCGAGCGCGATCAAAAGGCGGCTGAAGAACTGCGCAACAAAGTCGACGCGCTGCTCGAAGTGGTCAACTCGGCCGCTCACGGCGACCTGACCAAGACGGTTACGATTCAAGGTGATGACGCCATCGGCCAGATGGGTTCTGCGCTGGCTCAGTTCTTTGCCGATCTGCGCCGCAGCATGTTGTCCATTTCCGAAAATGCTACCGCTCTGGCTGGAGCATCGGAAGAGCTGACGGCGGTCAGCGCGGAAATGAGCGGCAACGCGGAAGAAACCTCTTCGCAGGCCAACGTCGTCTCGGCCGCCTCGGAACAGGTGAGCCAAAACGTGAACGTCGCGTCCACCGGCATCGAGGAAATGAACTCGGCCATTCGCGAGATCGCCAAGAACGCCGCCGATTCCGCCCGCGTATCGCAACAAGCGGTCACGATCGCCGAAACGACCAATCGCACGATCGGCAAACTGGGCGAGAGCAGCATCGAAATCGGCAAGGTGGTCAAAGTCATCACCTCAATCGCCGAACAAACGAACTTGCTCGCTCTGAACGCAACGATCGAAGCGGCTCGCGCCGGCGAAGCGGGCAAGGGATTCGCCGTCGTCGCCAACGAAGTTAAGGAACTGGCCAAAGAGACTGCCAAAGCAACCGAAGATATCAGTCTCAAGATCGAGACGATCCAGTCCGATACGCACGGCGCCATCGAAGCGATCAAGCGAATTGGCGATGTGATCAATCAGATCAACGATATCTCCAACACGATCGCCAGCGCCGTCGAAGAACAAACGGCGACGGCGAACGAAATGGGACGCAACGTCGCAGAAGCGGCTCGCGGGACCGCTGAGATCGCTCAGAACATCACCTCGGTCGCCACCGCCGCCAGCAGCACCTCGCAAGGTGCCTCCAATACGCAGCAAGCGGCCAGCGAATTGTCGCGCATGGCAGCCTCGCTCCAACAACTGCTGTCGCGGTTCACGTTCTAGCCTCTGAAGACCCCTCACCCCCGGCCCCTCTCCCCGAAGCGGGGC
>JBQCEI010000011.1:0-3162 GCA_051960375.1 Aureliella sp.
ATCAACTGTACATCTGGGTCTTCATTCCACGAGGCGGGACTCGGTGGGGGCGTATCAGCCAAGCTGCAAACCTTTTGTCGAGGCTACACGTTGGGGTCCATATGCAACTATTCCTAGGCATCACTCCAAGTCTACGCATCGTCCCCCCAATTCGCCACACCGCCGCAGCTGCGCGGTGAATTTGTAGCGCCGATGCTGTATAAACACATGCTTGGGAACTAAGTTCCGATAAAGTCCGTCACTTGCCTATGGCAAGCCGCTCAAGTTCGCCGGGGGGATTTATCGAAAAATTTACCATTGCACGCGTGTCATTTATCTAACCTTCCAACCAGGCCGAGATTCCCATGCCCGGTGATCCGACGCCCGACCCAGCCGATCGCCTGAAATTGCCGCCCAGCCCGGCAACTTCGACCCCCAGCGAGGAACTGACGCGCTTCGCCTTTTCGCCCAGCGACGATGCCTTGGACCTGGAGTTCGACTCGGCCGACGTCCAGACCCCCGCCCGCGGCGGGCCGCTCGGGATACTGGGCGAGTATCTGCTGCTGGAACGCATCGGCAGCGGCGGCATGGGCGAGGTCTTTCGCGCCGAACATCGCACGATGAACCGGCAAGTCGCTCTGAAGATCTTGTCGCGAGCGATCGCCGACCGCCCCGACCTGCTCGAGCGTTTCTTTCACGAGATCCGAGCCGTCGCCAAGCTGATGCATCCCAATATCGTCACCGCCTTCGACGCCGGCAGCGCGGGGGGCGTGCACTACCTGGTGATGGAGCTGGTTACCGGCGAACTGCTCTCCCGACGCGTCGCCCGCCAAGGACCTCTCCATACCGAACTGGCGGTGGACATTTTGGCTCAAGCGGCTCGAGGTCTCGAGTACGCGCACTCGCAAGGAGTGATCCACCGCGACATCAAGCCGAGCAACTTGATGCTCAGCGAAAACGGCACGCTCAAGATTCTCGATTTCGGTTTGGCGCAGCTCGAACGGCCAACCCAGCTGAACGATAAGCACCGCGTGTTCATGGGGACGGTCGAGTACATGTCTCCGGAGCAAGTCGAACATGCCGACAAAGTCGACGCCCGCAGCGACCTTTACAGTCTAGGGGCGACGCTCTTTTTTCTGTTGACCGGCAAGCCGATGTTCGAGGGAGAGCAGATGCAGGTCGCCATGGCGCAAATGCGCCAGAACCCGCCGGCTCTCTATCAAGTCCGCAGCGATGTCGACTTGCGGCTCGACGCGATCTTTCAGCGGCTGGTCGCCAAGTCGCCCGCCGAGCGATTCCCTTCGGCTCGCTCGCTGCTCGAAGCGCTCGCCCACTCGCGATTGCTCGGCGCGACCAGCAGCGCGACGGCCATTGATGCTGGTACGCCGCTGCGCACGCCGCCCGATCGGCCGACCTCCGGAGGCACCACGCATTCGACGATCACGCGCACGCTCGGCGCGGTGGCGATCGATCTAGGCATGCTCGCATCGGCCGTCGCGTACTTCGATCCGCAAAACGGCGCTCAAGTGGTCGACTATCCCGATAGCGGGCAGAACGTTCGCAACATGCTCTGGAGCGATGGCGAGCACCTGGTCATCGGCGCCGAAGCGGCCACGCTCCGCCAGACTCAGCCCGATAAAGTCTTTCACAGCTTGCAGCGCTGGATCGGGCTGAAGCAAATCGAACGTCCGTTCGGCGGCCGCATGGTGCCGCCGGAGATTCCGCTGGCGGCCATGCTGCGGTATCTGATCAACAACTCCCTGCGCTCGGTCCCTGCCGCTTCGCACGTGGCGGTGACCGTGCCGGCGGGGTACGACCAGATGCATCGCTTGGCGATTCAAAACGCTTGCCGAGTCGCCGGACTGGAGCTGCTGCAACTGATCGACAAACCGCTCGCTGCAGCGGTGGCCTGGATCGATACGCACATGCGGCTCTCGGCCAGCGGCGGACACGTCCACGCCAACAATTCGACGCTGCTGGTCGTGCACCTGGGTGGCACCGGCTTGGAAGCGAGCGTCGTCGAAGTGCAAGGACTCGCCGCGACGATGCGCGGCACGAGCGGCAATGCCAAACAAGGGACGCTGCGCTGGCAGTCGAGGCTGGCCGAGTTCTTCAGCGAACGTTTTCGTGCGCTGCACAATCGCGATGTCCGCGAAGACATCGCCGCTGCCGCGCGGCTGCAACGCACCGTCGAGATGGCCCTGCATCGGCTGGGCAAGAGCCACAAAGTCGACGTCAAGTTCGAGTGGCGACAAGCTTCGATCCAGGAAACGCTGACTCAAGAAGGGCTGCTGGCCCTCGCGCCGCCGCTGGTCGCGGCGATCAAGCAGACGGTGGAGCAAGCCTGCAAGATGGCTCGCGTCGATTTTGCCGATATCGATCACGTGCTGCTGACCGGCGGCATGATGCGCATCGACGCCCTGCAGCGCATCGTCAAGCAACAGCTGCCGCAGCGCACTTCGATGACCTACATGGAAAAGGCCGAAGTGGCTCAAGGGGCCGCACTGCATGCGCAGCACTTGATGCCTTTGGCGCCAACCAATGCGGCCCTGCCCTACGCCCGCACGGCCACCAGCTACGACCTAGGCTTGCTGGTCGCCGACGGCCAAGGCAAATCGAAGCCGCGCATCTTGATTCATGCCGGCACGCCGCTGCCGACCGCCGTCACCCGCTCGCTCCGCAGCGCGCCAGCCGATCACACGCCGCTGTTGCAGATGATCGAGAGCACCAACGTCGGGCAATCGACCTGGCACCGCCTGGGCAGCCTCGATTTGCGGCAAGTGTTCCCGAATCTGCCTGCCCAGACCAGTCTTCAGTTGCGGCTGTCGGTCGACGAAAGCGGACTGCTCAACACGCAAGTCGTGCATGCCGACACCGGCCGCACCGCCCCCTTCCCCTCGCTCAACGAAGGCACCCTCGCCCCGCTCTCGATCCCCGCCTGGAAAGCATGGCTGGAGACGATCATGCTGTGCTCGGTGGGGAAAGGCTGAAGAAGGCGTCAGGCGTCAGGCTTCAGGCGTCAGGAGTAAGGCTAAAGGCTAAAGGCTAAAGGGTTCGGACCTTAAGTCCGTTATTCCTTAGCCAAACTGGTGCTCGTGCTCGAGCCTGAAGCTTGATGCGTTTTTGGACAAAAGGTCCTTAATTCCTTAGCCCCGCCCAGCGGCCTGGGGCAAAGCCGGCGGC
>JBQCEI010000012.1:0-5925 GCA_051960375.1 Aureliella sp.
AGCTCGGCCTCGAACTCTCCGCAGTCGTCATGGAACGCATCGCCCTGGCGGGGGTGAACTACGAAGGCGCGCCGCTGGTGACGCCCGGCACCCTCTGGGAAAACTATCTCAAGCTCAATCAATCGGCCCGCATCGAAGCTTATCCGGTCCTGGCCGGCGACTTCGTCAAGCAAGTCAAGGATGCCCCAAGCGACGCGGAAATTCGCCAGCTGTACGACGCCGGCGCAGCCAACTTCCCCAGCCCCAACTCGCCTCAGCCCGGCTTCCGCCGCCGCTACCAGGCCAACGTCGAATACGTCTCCGGCAGCTGGAATAAATTGCTGGAAGTCGAAAAAGCGAAGATCGGCGAAGAGGCGCTCCGGGCCGAATACGACCGCCTGGTCGGCCTGGGCGGCTTGCAAGTCCCCGTCGAATCGCCCCAGCCCGGCAAAGAAGCCGCGCCCGGTGAAACGAAGCCCGGCGATGCCAAGCCCAACGAAGAAAAGCCCAGCGAAGAAAAGCCCAGCGAGCAAAAGCCTGACGAAGCGAAATCGAGCGAAGGCAAGCAGGCCGAGCAGCCTACCGACGGCCAGCCTCCGGCTCCCAAGGCCGAAGGCGACAAGGCCGAAGGCGATAAGGCCGAAGGCGATAAGGCCCAGCAGGATAAATCCGAGAGCAAGAAAGAAGACGAAGCCAAGAGCGGGGGCGACCAGCCAGCCAACGACGCTTCTGACAAGGATCAAGCCGATCTCAAATCGCAGTCGCGAGCGGTCGGCCGCGACGGCCAAATTCGCCTCGTAGCCTTCCAGCAAGAGGGCGACGACGAGAAGTCGGATGGCGAGAAGTCCGATGATGAGAAGTCGGATAAGAAGTCGGATAAGAAGTCGGAGGACAAGAAATCCGACGACAAGCAAAGCGACGAGAAGCCGGCCGATGCGCAGTCGAGCGACGCGCCTCCTCCGGTCGAGAACCCGCCGAGCCCCGAAAACTTGAACGCCTCAGCGGCCACCAAGCCGGCTGCCGACTCGGCCAAATCGCCAGCGCCCGCTGCTAAAGACGGCGAAGCTAAGGCAGAGGAAGCCAAGCCAGAGGAAGCCAAGCCAGAGGAAGCCAAGCCGAGCGAAGCGCAGCCTGATGCGGCTCAAGCTGCGGCTGGTGCTGCAGCCCCTGCGGCTGCTGGCGCGGGCAACACGCCGATGCGCACTCAGACCTTTGAAGAAGCTCGCGACTCGCTGGCCCGGACGCTGGCGATGAGTGTCGTCCGCGACCAGCTGCAAGCCAAGCTGCAGAAGATCGAATCGGCGATGAACGCGTACCGCACCAAGAAGCAGATGGAGCGGCTGAACGCCGAGGCTGGCCGCAAATCCGCAGGGGAGCCGGCGAAGATCGACCTGAAAAAACTGGCCGAAGAGGAAGGTTTGACGTACGGCTCGACCGGCATGATCGATGGCTTCCGCCTTGCTTCCACGCCGATCGGCCGCAGCATGATCGGCAACCAGGCCTTGGCCAACACCGTCATGACTCCCGAGGTCGAGTTGTTCACGCCGGTGCGTTCGATGTTCATCGAGATGGAAAATCCGACCGAGCCCGACTTCCAGGAATTCGTCTCGTGGAAGATCGACGCCGTGCCGGCCTACACTCCCGAGCTGAACGACATTCGCGATGAGGTCATCGAAGCTTGGAAGACGCAGCGTGCTCGCGTGCTGGCCGAGGAAGAGGCTCGCAAGTTGGCCGATAAGCTCAAGTCGGCCGGCGACGAACCGTGGAAGTCGGTTCTCGATGCCCAGAAGCAGACGCTGGTCGTCAATCCGCCGCCGTTCACCTGGATGAGCCCGCCGCGCGAGATGTTCGCGGCGGCTCAGATCAGCTTCGTCCAGGGGCTCGACACGGTGGGCCAGGACTTCATGCAGCGCGTCTTCGCCACCCGCCCGGGCCAGGTGACCGTGGCTCCCAACCAAGGACTCAACACCTACTATGTGGTCCGGGTGCTGGAACTGACGCCGACGGCCGATCAACTGCGGCAGAACTTCGAAATCAGCCGCGGCCGCGCCCGGCAGCTCGCCTTCCCCGAGCGCGAGCGCATGTTCGCCGACTGGTACGACACCATCGAGCGCAAGCTGAACGTCCAGTGGATGGCCGCCCCCGAAACGCTGATGAACTAAAGCGGCGGCGATCAACTAAGAGCGCAAATAACGAAGAGCGCAAAAAGAGACGCGGCCCCAACCGGGCCGCGTTTTTTATTTCCGTACTCCGCGTCCTCCGCGGTAAAAATCGCCGAGCCCTACTGCTCTTCTGGCTTGTCTTTGCGGAAGACGGCGACGACGTCCTCGACCGGGACGACGAACAGTTGGTTATCGGGCTCAAAGTCGACCGGGATGGCGTTCTTGGGGTGGAAGAGGATCTTGTCGTACTGCCGCAGCGGCACATCTTCGTCGTGGGCCACTTGGCGGCTGATCGTCACGATGCGGCCGGTGATCGTCGGGATCTCCGCGGCATCGGGCAGAGCGATCCCCCCTTTGGTTTCGCGTTTGGGTTCGTCTTTGAGCACTAGGACGCGCGCCCCGATCGGTTCGATGTACTGAAGCGGTGCGGTTTTCTTGGCCATGAGTCGGTCAGTAAGTCTTGAGTCGATCAGAAAATCTCGTGCCGCAGCACCGAACTGGACGATCCGGACTAAGCGGAGCGAGCATTAGACTGCAACTGCCTCAACGTAGTGAAGAGGACTTGGGTCGACAAGACGATTTTGTCGAAAGTGGTCTAGGTTTCGCCGCGGTTGCTCTTGAAAGAGTTGCCGCTTTTGCGATACTTGCCCGTTTCCCGAAGCCCTGACGTAACGGCCTTCCCCTTACAGTGGTGGGGGAATCGATTGATGGACCAGAGAGCATGATTGAGACAATTGAAGTAAAAGCACGTGAGGCAGTTGGCTCTTCGCGAGTGCGCAAACTCCGCGCGACCGGAATGATTCCCGCGGTTCTGTATGGTCACGGTGAGTCGAACGTCAACTTGGCCATTGCCAAGGATGCCGTCAATAAAGTCGTGCGACACGGGACGAAAATGCTGGCCCTGACCGGCGCGGTTCAGGACACGGCTCTGCTCCGCGAAGTGCAGTGGGACTCGTTTGGCATCGACATCATCCACGTCGACCTGGCCCGCGTATCGCGCGACGAGACGGTCGACGTCACCCTGCCGGTCGAGCTCCATGGCGAAGCTCCTGGACTGGGCGAAGGTGGCCAGTTGCAGTTTACCACCCACGAATTGCACATCAGCTGCCCGGCCGGTTCGATTCCCGAACACTTGGTCGTTTCGCTAGCAAACTTGCACCTCGGTCAAAGCATCCACGCCAACGACGTGCCGCTGCCCGAAGGTGCGACGATGCTCACCCCGTCGACCGTCGTGGTCGTGCAGATCGTCCAGCCGCTCTCGGCCGAGGCTCTGGAAGCTGCCGCTGGCGGCGCCGAGCCCGAGCTGATCCGCCGCGAGAAGGGCGAAGAAGTAAAGTAATTGGCGAGGTTTTTCGAGGGGCCGCTTTCAGGTCCCTTGAAAGAATTGGCCATCAGCCGCCGGGCGGTAGCCCGCGGTTTGCCGCGAAAAACCGGACCGACCAGGTGAGACGGAGTGACCGAAGAGGCCCTCAAGACCAAACTGGTCGTCGGACTGGGAAATCCCGGCTCCAAATATGCCGGCACGCGGCATAACGTTGGATTTGAAGTTTTAGAGAGCTTGGCCCGTCGCGGAGTAGCCGATGCGCCGCGACCCAAGTTCGACGGACAGATGACGACGATTCAGCTCGCAGGAGCTGCGTCGGTGCACCTGTTCTGGCCGCTGACCTACATGAATCAAAGCGGCCGGGCGGTTGCGGCGGCCGTGCGGTTTTACAAGATCGACCCGGAAGTCGACTTGTTGGTCATCTGCGACGATATGAGCTTGCCGCTGGGCAAGCTGAGGATGCGAGCTCGAGGGTCCTCGGGCGGACAAAAGGGACTGAATGACATACTGCGTGCGCTGGCCAGCCAGGCGATCGCACGCTTGCGAGTCGGCATCGAGCCGGCTCCGCCCGGCTGGGACGTGGCCGACTATGTCCTCAGCCGCTTTCGCAAGGAAGAGCAGGACGCGGTCAAGGTGGCCATTGAGAATGCTGCCGACGCGGTCGAGCTCTGGTGCCGCAGCGGCATTGATGCTTGCATGAACCAGATCAATCGTTAGAAAAAAAATGTAGGGCGCGGCCAGCCTGGCGCCTTGACGGACTCCATATATTGGGACAGTGATTTTCGGGAGACTTGGACTTGGCGACGACGCATTACTACGACTGCTTCTTTCTTTTTGATAGCAACCGCTACAACCGCGATCCGGGTGGAGTAGCCGCTTCGGTTCAGCAAGCGGTTGAGAAGTTCGGTGGCGAGATCCTGGCCAGCCGTCTATGGGACGAGCGCCGCTTGGCGTATCCGATCGACGGCCACACCAAGGGCACCTACTGGATCACCTACTTCAAGATGGATCCGTTGCAGTTGAAGCAATTCAATCGCGACTGCCAGTTGAACGAAAACATCATGCGCTTTTTGGTGACGCGCGTCGATCCGCGACTCGTCGACACCCTGGTCGCACACGCTCTGGGCAAAGTGACCGCGCCGCGTGCCGAAGAGGCCGTTGCGGTCGGTGTGGCTGATGAGCTGGATGGCGAAGAAGGTGAATTCGACGCGGAAGACGAGGCATAGTCAACGCCCTCTATTCCCCGGGAGCTCTCCGCCATGGCAAGTTATAACCGCGTCATCCTGATGGGTAACCTGACCCGCGATATCCAGTTGCGATATACGCCGGCCGGCACTCCCGTGACCGAAGTCGGGCTGGCGGTCAACGATCGCCGCAAAGGCAGCAATGGCGAGTGGATCGACGAGACCACGTTCGTCGAAGTGACCTTCTGGGGACGCACCGCCGAGGTAGCCGCTGAGTACCTCAGCAAAGGCTCGCCGGTGTTCGTCGAAGGACGCTTGAAGCTCGATACCTGGGAAAAGGAAGGCCAGAAGCATTCGAAGCTTCGCGTCGTGTGCGATCGCATGCAGCTGATCGGCGCCCGCGGCGAAGGTGGTGGTGGCGGCGGACATCGCGGCTCAACTGCCGCAGCGGCCCCTGCCCCGCACCGCGAAGAATACGCCGAAGCCCGCTCGCCGATGGTCGACAACGAACACGACGCCAGCGGATTCAGCCAAGACGAGATTCCCTTTTAGTCAAGATTTTGTAAGTGTTCGGGCCCCAGGCTCGCTCCCTCCGCGGCAGCTTCACTGAGCACCGCGCGGGCGCGCTCGCCGGCTCGAAGGCCCCTTAAGAAAAAACTTTGATTCACTGTAGGTGTTCCAGATGGTAGCGATCCGACAACAGCGCCTTGCCAAGAAGTTCAAGCGTTTGCCCAAGGGAGAGCACGGCGGCGTCCAGCTGCTGCTGACTCAAAACGTCGACCATGTCGGCAAGCAAGGGCAAGTCGTCGAAGTGAAGGCTGGCTTTGCGAACAACTACCTGCTGCCGCAGGGTCTGGCGATCGTTGCCACCGAGCATCACAAGCGGATGGTCGAGAAGCATAAGGCTCGCCTGCAAGAGATCGAGAAGCAGCGCTTGAGCGGCCTGCAAGGCTTGGCCGACAAGATCGCCCAGCAGTCGATCACGATCGAAGCCAACGCCAACGACGAAGGCCACCTCTACGGCAGCGTCGGTGCAGTGGAAATCGTGGCCGCTCTCAAGGCCAACGACGTCCACGTCACCTCCGACCAGATCCGCCTGCAAGGCCCGCTGAAGGAACTCGGCCTCTACACGGTCCAGGTCCACCTGCACCAAGAGATCGAAGCCGACCTCAAGGTCTGGGTCGTTCCGACCGCCGCCTAAGCTTCTTTCGCGAACCGATCGCGCGTCCGGCGTCTCTTTTACTTTCGCCGGGCGTTTGAAAAAACGAATCGAGAT
>JBQCEI010000013.1:0-2654 GCA_051960375.1 Aureliella sp.
AGGAAAACTTTGAAGCCTCGCGTCAGAAACAACTGATCTCTCTCGAGGAAAGCGCCGCCAAGCTGCGATTGAGTGCAGCGGGCGACAAAGAGAATCGTTCGGATCTAGCCCCGTCCCTTGAATTGGCGATCAAAAACTACCTCGACGAATGCAGGCAGGCGTATCCTGAAACCGTGCGCAAGTTGCGAGATACGATCGAAGGACTGTCCGTGTTGGCTAAAGAAGTGGATAAAGGGGCCACATTCGTTCCGCCTACATTAAAAACCGAAGCGGATGTGGTGCGCTACACCAATCCTCAAGGCAAGGTCGTGTGGTTCTTTCGCAACCCAGCGGTCAAAAAACGCCAGCTCGATCTCATCGATAAGCGCAAGCGAACCCTGACCAAGTTCCGTTCTCAGGTCAAAAATTCGAGAGATCCAAACAGCATTTTGCAACTGGCGATGAACGTGGGGCCCAAGCTGGATGCCCGCCATGATCAGTCGGTTGGTTTTCTCTACGGTGCGATCGTTCTTCATGCATTCAACGGGCACGAAGTAGCGGTTGAATACGATGGAGCGGTCTATATGGTGTGGCTGGAATCGACCACGGGGTTGTCGACTGGCGAAGATTTGTTGCCGTGCCCCGTGTTCGTCGAAGGTACCGCCACGGTGCAGGTCCCCGGCAAGTCAACGACCTCTGTTACCGTTCTGCGATCGGTCTCCGAGAGCGACATTCGAAGCGTCCTGGATTTGACTGAGCCGACTCAGCCATCTCAAAGCGGAAGCTCCGCGGAGGAAGGGCAATCGGTAGTTCGCACCTGGACCGACAAAACAGGAAAGTTCAAGGTGGAAGCGAAACTGGAAAGCTTTGACGGGAATAGCGTGAAGCTGAAACGTCGCGATGGCAGCGTTCTGGATGTTCCCGTAGCTTCGCTGAGCGAGGCGGACCAACAGTACTTGAAGAAAGATTAACAGGCCACCGATCGGTGGCTTGGGCCGGTTCGTTCGATCGGACCCCAGGTGGCCACGCACGGGGCGCGGCGTCGGGGGCTAGCCGAGCCGTTGGTTTCAAGTCTTCGCCGAAAAGCGATCGGCCGAGCTAGAAAATGTCGGGCTCGGCGCCGGGCGTTTTGCCGTGGAGGAAGTCGAAGTCGCAGCCTTGGTTGGCTTGGGTGACGTGCTGGTTGAAGAGCTTGTTGTAGCCTCGCTCCCAGCGCGGCTCGGGCGGCTGGTAGCTAGCTCGGCGGCGAGCGACTTCTTCATCGCTGACGTGCCAGAGCAGTTGCCGGTTAGGCACATCCAGCTCGATCTCGTCCCCGGTTTGCACGAGCGCCAGCGGTCCGCCGAGGTGGCTTTCCGGCGAGACGTGTAGCACGCACGTGCCGTAGCTCGTGCCGCTCATGCGGGCGTCCGAAATGCGAACCATGTCGCGAACCCCTTGAGCCAGCAGCTTTTGCGGGATCGGCAACATGCCCCACTCGGGAAAGCCCGGCGCGCCTTGCGGACCGGCTGAGCGCAGAATCAAAACCGTATCGGGCGTCACCGGCAAGTCGGGCGAATTGATCTGGGCTTTGAGCTGCGGATAGTTGTCGAACACCAGCGCCGGGCCGCGATGCGTCAGCAAGCGTTTCTCGGCCGCGACCGTTTTCAGCACACAGCCATCAGGAGCGAGATTGCCTCGCAGCACACATGTGCCGCCGGTCGGCCACAGCGGATTGTCCCGCGTGCGGATGACCTCGTCGTTGAGGATCTCGCTGCCGGCGATCTGTTCGCCTAGCGTACAGCCGTTGATCGTCTGGCACTGGAGATTGAGCACGTCGGTCAAGCGCGTTAAGAGCGCCGACAAACCGCCCGCGTTATAAAAATCTTCCATCAGGAAGCGGCCGCTGGGACGCAGGTCGGCCAGCACCGGCACGCGGCTGGAGAGTTCGTCGAAGCGATCGAGCGAGAGCGGCACGCCCGCGCGCCCGGCAATCGCCAGCAAGTGCACGATCGCGTTGGTCGAGCCGCTCAAGGTCAGCTGCGTAACGATCGCATTATCGATCGACTCGCGAGTGATAATCTGGCTGGGACGCAGGTTTTGCCAAGCGATCTCGACCGCCCGTCGTCCGGTCTGCACAGCCAATCGCGAGTGCTCCGATACGACGGCGGGAATCGAACTGGCGCCGGGTAGCGTAAATCCGAGGGCTTCGGCGATGCAAGCCATCGTCGAAGCGGTGCCCATCGTCATGCACGTGCCGGCCGAGCGGGCGATGCAGTTCTCGATGTCATTCCAGTCGCTATCGCAGAGGTTGCCGGCGCAGCGCTCGGCCCAGTATTTCCACGCATCCGAGCCGCTGCCGAGCGTCTCGTTTTTCCAGCGAGCCTTGAGCATCGGGCCGGCGGGGAAAAAGATCGTCGGGATGTCGGCCGAGATCGCCCCCATGATCATCGCCGGCACCGTCTTGTCGCAGCCTCCCATCAACACTGCGGCATCGATCGGATGGCATCGCAAAACCTCTTCAGTCTCCATCGCCAACATATTGCGATAGAGCATCGTCGTCGGCTTCATGAGCATCTCGCCGAGGCTCATCACCGGCACTTCGACCGGAAAGCCCCCCGCTTGCAAGATGCCGCGCTTCAGCTCCTCGGCCCGTTCGCGGAAATGCGAATGGCAGGTGTTCAGATCGCTCCACG
>JBQCEI010000014.1:0-6253 GCA_051960375.1 Aureliella sp.
TATCAGACCAGCCCGATATCGCAAGCTCGGCATATTGGCAAACCTCGTGCCCGCCGGCCAGCGCCCAGCTCATTCCTTCCCCGGTAAACGGTTCGACATAGCCAGCGGCATCGCCCACCAGAAATACCCGGCGAGCCGACCAGCGCCGGCTCTCGCGCGTCAGCTGCGGTGTCCCCGACCAGTGCGCGCCCTCCAGTCCCTCGGGCAGCTCGAGTTTAGCCTGACGAAGAAGCTCGGCGACGACGTGTCCGGCGGCGGCATGGCCCGTCGCATGACCAGCGGCTTGGCCGTCCTTGAGGCAGCCTGCGGTCAGGGCCGCTGCGAAATTCAATCGCCCTTGTTCGACTCGCGTGATGCCCACATAACCAGCTCTGCCGACCACCATCGTCAAGCGGCCCGCCGGGTAGCTGGCACCGTCATAAAAGATGTTCGTTCCCAGCCCGATCCGCGAGCCGTCGGCCACGCGGCTGGCCGCCTCAGGATGTCCGGCTAGCGATGAATGCGACAAGCCATCAGCCGCGATCGCCACGCGAGTCTTTACGGTCGCTCGCTTGCCACTGCGGTGCTTCAGCTGCACCGAGATCCATTCACTTCCGGCCGGAGCGGCATCGATGCGAGCTTGAGTTTCGCACGCGAAGGTCGCGCCGCGCTCGACGGCTGCTGAAGCGATGATCGCGTCGAGCTGGGATCGCGACACGGCCCGCATCGTCGGCATGGGCCACTGCGCCGACCGCTGGCCGCAGATCAAATGCAGCCGCTCGAGCGATACCGCGCCGGCTTGCTCGATCGCGCGGGCCAGCCCATTGGCCGACAGCACCGACCAGGCGCGGCGATTGAGGCAGCCGCCGCAAACCTTATCGCGCGGAAAGCTCTTCGCTTCGACCAGCAGCACGCAATGGCCTCGCTCGGCTAGACGCAGAGCTGCCATGCCGCCGGCCGGCCCCGCGCCGACGACGACTGCATCCCAACTCTCAGCCAGCCGCTCGAAACGCGAGCTGTCCTCGGCCAGCGATGCCAGGCTCATGGCGATCGATTCCAGCGCATTAGGAACCGCTGCGGCCAGTGCCGCACGAAGACCGGCGGAGGCAGCTTCGCTTCGTGGCTGAGCGCGAGCAGTTCCGCTTCGGTGAACGCCGCTCGCACGCTCAGCGGCCCATCGACATGCACGATGCGCGAACGCGAAAGAGCATGGCAAGCCAACTGCGCTAGGCAGTACCCGGCCCGGGTACGGCGCAGATCATCGATCAGCACCAGGCGGCTGGCAGCGCGATACATCTTGCTGAGCAGCTCAATCGCCGCGGCTCGATCGAGATGATGCAAGAAGAGCGTGCACATCACTACGTCGAAATTCTGCTCGACGTTCAATGCCAACGCATCGCGCTCGATGAACTGAACGTCCACATCGCCAAGGTGTGAGCGCTGCGCGGCGAACTCGACTGCCGTCGGGCTGCGATCCCAGCCTTCGATCGTCGCGCGGACGCCGGCCGTCGCCAGTTTCTCGGCGACTGCCAGTGTCACATCGCCGCCGCCGCAGGCCAGGTCGAGGATGCGCAGCGAAGCTTGGCTGCGCCGGTCAGCGCGCTGCATCGCGGAGTGCTCGATGATTGCGCGGCTGATCACGCTGGCCGTGCCGCTGAGAAGATTGATGCGCCCCAGAGCGCTCAGGGCCGCTCGATGCGGCGCGGCCTCCAGATCGGGCGCATCCATGAGCTCGCCTTCCAGCACTCGCTCGGTCAAATCCATTGGTCGAAGGCTCGCTCTCCGCGTCTCCGCGGTAAAAAAAGAATCGCGTCCCATGCGTTTTTTAACGCAGAGGACGCAGAGAGATTAAGACGCAGAGAGCGCTGAGGCTGCGCTTAGCCGACCTGCTTCAGCGCCGACTTGGCGACTTCGACGCACTGGCGAATGTCGTCCAGCGGGTTGTCCGGATGCTCTTCGTATTCGAGCGACAGAGCGCCGTCGGCCGGGAAGTCGGTCTCGATCAGCGCATCGAAGACCGCTGGCACGTTCAAGTGGCCCTTGCCGAGGATGACTCCCTCGGTCTTGTCCTTCATCTCGGCGAAGTCCTTCAAGTGCACGCCGTAGAGGCGGCCTTTGAGCAGCCGCACCACTTGCGTCGGCTCTTCGCCCGAGCGGATGTAGTGCCCCAGGTCGGCACAGGCGCCGATGCGCTGGTCGTGGTTTTCGATCGCCCGCAGCACGTCGACGACTTTGTTGTAGCGATGCGTCGGTCCGTGGTTGTGAATGGCGATGCGGATGTCGTATTCCTTGACCAGCCCATCGAGGCTCTTGAACGAATCGGGATCGGGGTCGGCGGTGATGATCTTGATGCCGGCCGCCTTGGCGAACTCGAAGACCTTGCGGTTGGCGCCGTCGTCCTTGGTCATGCGATTGACCCCGTGAGCCGAAATGGTCAGCCCCAGATCGGCTACGCGCTTCTTCATCGCGGCGATCTCTTCGCGCGTCGATTCGATCGGGAACATGCCGCTGTAGAATTCAACTTGCTCAAAGCCGAGTTCCTTGGCGTGCTTGAGGGCGACGGCCGGATCCTTGTAGCCGCGCAGCGAGTACAACTGGATGCCGAGCTTCAGCCGGCTTTTGTCGGCAGCCATGGCCGGCACGGCCAGGCGCAGCGTTGCTGCAGCCGCGACGGCCAGCGAGGTGGTCTTGAGGAACTGGCGACGAACCGAAGCGCGATACTCCATAGTCATTACTCCGCGAGAGCTCAAAGGGGAAATCGGGGTAGGAGGCAAATGGTTTTCGTATGAGTAAGCTTAGCGTAACAAAGCCGCCGCTGGCCGACGCCGGTCGATTTTCTCCGGCCGCAAGCGGTGCTTCCCAGACGCAGCCGTCAAAAACTCGTCCGCAGCAGCCAACCGGCCCCACCCGATGTCTTGCGGTGAGCTATGAATTCAAGATGCCACGCGCTCTGGCCTCCAGCTGCCCGTTTCATCAGCCGCCCGTCTTATCAGCCGCAGGGCGTTAGCCCGCGGTTTGCCGCAAGACAATGGCTGCTCGCTGCGTTCCGCCTGATGAAATGAGCCATGCCACTGGACGTGCCCGCCCGTGATCGGCCGAGGTTCCCCTCCTCTGGAGCGGGGCTAAAAACGGGTCGCCCGCCGCTGGCGAAACGCTTTAGTTCTCCGCGGCGGCGAGTACACTAAGGTGTGCGGAACTTGTCTCGTTGTTTTTTCGCTAGTCTCAATCGGATTGCAAGTATGGTCGTTCGCTGGCCCAGCTTGTCGACTCACCTGATGGCAGTCGCCGTAACGCTTATCGCTGGCTTTTCCCCGCTGCTGGAAAGCACCCTCCGCGCACAGGATGCTGCCGCTGCGCCCGGCGGGGCCGGTGGTCAGGCTTCGGGCAGGACTGAAACCTCGCGGCCGGTCAGCTCCGAACGCGGCCGTCGGTTGGCTCCCGATGCCATCCACATCATCCCGCCATCGCCCGAATACGGCGAGACGTTCGAAGGGCCGCTCGATCTGCCGCTGGCCACGCCAGCCAGCGAACTCGAGTGGGGACCGCCGAAGTTTCCCGAACATCGGCCGCACTTCGCGCCTGCCAGCGAAACGCTGCTGGCGATGACCAAGGGAGTCATTTTCCGCCGCGAGATTTGGGCGATGGAGATTGGCTTCAAACCGGTGCGGATGATCCCGGTCGACATTCGCAATAAAGACGGCGAAACCGAAACCAAGCTGGTTTGGTATCTCCTTTACTATGTCAAATACCGCGGCGGCGACCTCAAGCCCAATCCGACCAAGGATCAAGTGGGCACCGAGTTCTTTGCTCAGCCGCAAACCGTGGCCGGCCGCTCGGTTCGCCGCTTCATGCCCGGCTTTGTGCTCAACTCGACCGCCTTGGGCAAGCGCTACCAGAGCCAGTTTATCCCGGAAGCCCTCGCCCCGATTGCTGAAAAGGAACGGGTGGGCAAGCCGATCTACGACGCGATCGCGATCGAAAAGGTCCCGGTCCAGCTTTCCACTAGCCGCGAGAGTCACGAGGTTTGGGGAGTCGCGACCTGGACCGACATCGATCCGCGGACCGACTTCTTCACCGTCGAAATCCGCGGCCTGACCAACGCTCAGCGCAGCAAAATCTCCGACGATGGCGAGCTGATCAGCGAGCAGAAGACGCTGGTGCTGAACTTCTGGCGTCCGGGGGACACGATCAACGAACTCGAGGACCGCATCCGCTACGGCGTGCCGGCGATCTCGGATGAAAAGGAGCAAAAGGCCATTCTCCACAAATATGGCCTCCAGGAGCGTCTTGATCACTATTGGGTTTATCGCTAGGATTCTTTTTCCGATAACTGTCAGGTAAGCGGCCGCCTTTCGCCCTCGGGTTCTGCTGTTCGTTCGGGGGCGGGCGCTTCGGCCCCCAGCCGGAAGCCGCCGCATCGGCAATACCCATTCAGATTGCAACGAGAAAAAGAAGATGGCACACAAGAAAGGTCAAGGTTCGACGCGCAACGGACGCGACAGCAACGCTCAGCGTCGCGGAGTCAAGCGTTTCGGCGGCGAACTGGTCACCCCCGGCTCGATCCTGGTTCGTCAAGTCGGCACCAAGTTCCACCCGGGTCGCAATGTCGGCATGGGCAAGGACTACACGCTGTTCGCCCTGAAAGAAGGCACGGTCTTCTTCGACCAGGACGGGCGCCGCGTCAACATCAACGTAGCCCAGTAGAAGCGACTAGTTGCTAGCAGCTAGTTGCTAGTTGTGCCCAGCTCAGCCTGGGCAGCGATCGCTAAGCCGGCTCGAAAAAGCCGGCTTTTTGCGTTCTGGAGTTGCGTTCTCTTGTAACCCGACGCGTAAGCGAGGAACGAACCCGCCATAAAGACAGAAATTGCCCCTGGTTGGGCAGGCCGCTGTGGCAGGTCCGTCCCTCGCTTACGCGTCGGGTTGCGAGTAAACGCAACTTCACAGTTCTTGCGTTGGGCCTGTCAGTGGCTTCTATATCCGCACAGTCGCCTTTTCTAGCAACTAGTAGCTAGCGACTAGCAACTGTCCGGAACACGACTGGACGAGGTCAAAGTGCCCCGTTACACTACGGGACTCTTGAGACCAAGTCGATAATTGAGAGCAGGTGCTCGCCGGCGTGGCGAGCGTCATTGGCGTCAAAAACGAGATTTTTGGAAAACCTTTTGGAGGACTGCATGGTCAAGTTGATAGTCCGTGACCGGGAAACGATTCAAGAAGCCGTTCGTCGTTTCCGCAAGCTTGTGGAACGCAGCGGCATCAAGAAAGAAATGCGTCGCCGCGAATACTACGAAAAGCCGAGTGAAGTCCGCCGCCGTTCGCGTCTGCGAGCCGAACGCCGCGCCCGCCGCACCCGCCAACTGGCCCACGGCTAAGCCGCCCGTCCGAAGCGACCCCGCCGTTCCCAAGCCGATCAGGCTCACCTCGACTCGACTGCTTTCCTTTGTGCTTCTGGCTTTCTCAAGCCGAAGCCGCCAAACCGATCGAGTCGAGCCGTTGCCCGCCGCGCGGTGAACCTTCCTGCCCGCAGCGGCAGTCTCTCCTTGTGCAGCAGAGACTGCCTTGCGCAACGCAAGCCAAATTCGCATCGGGCAACCTCACAGCACAACACACGGGCGAGTAGCTCAGTTGGTTAGAGCGCTACTCTTACAAAGTAGATGTCGGGGGTTCGAGTCCCTCCTCGCCCATTCTGCCATTTCTGGCGAAGTCTACATCGCTCCTCATGGGAGCGCATTGCTTAGCATTTCCCGCGTTTTCTAGGCTTTCCTGCGTCGCGGCTGACGGCGATGCTAAGCGGTTTGTATGCGGTGAGGACTCATGCGCGCGCCCTACGGGTGCGCCCTCTGCCGACCGCCATTGCGGCAGCTTCCCCGTGGGCTCTGCAATGGCTCGTGCGTGCTCTTGAGCCATCACGCGGGCATAGAACCGCAGGAGCACTTCGGGCGTGTTTCCGAGCCACCTAGCGATGTCTGTGACCGGGTAGCCGGCCTTGATCAGCTCGGTCGCCCGGCTTGCGCGCATGTTGTTGAACAGGTTGGGCCATTGCTCGATGCCCGCTTTGGCCAGTAACCGCTCAAAGGTGGTCCGCAGATTGGCTTCGGTCTCTTTTTGGGCTCTGTATCTCGGCAGTTGGATCACGCGCTCCGTCATCGCCGTATCAATGCCGGGCTTGGCCAGATCAGCCAAGTCTTGGATGAACGGTCGGAGTTCCGGGAATATCGGCGACTTGCGAATGCCCCGGTGGGAATGGTGCTCAGTCTTAGTCGACCGGAAGGTC
>JBQCEI010000015.1:0-6547 GCA_051960375.1 Aureliella sp.
GATATAGGGCGAGCCGCGTCGCATTTCTTCTCTCCCCCTCGCCCCGCTTCGGGGAGAGGGGGCCGGGGGGTGAGGGGCCGGAGCGGAGATACGGTTAGCCTTTGCACACGAAGGATGGATTGTCGGGCTCCATGGCGGGTTCGTCCCTCGCTTACGCGTCGGGTTACAAGAAGAGCCCCATCGTGTTCTCAACCGCCCACCGGTCCGAAAGTGTAGCTCTATGGGTCTTGTGCTTGGTCAGTTTTCATTGCCGGCTCGCTTGCTGCTATTCGGTTTGGCTTACTTCGGAGGAGCAGTGCTTGGCGAACGGCTTTCGATCCAGCCTGAAAGCTTCGCTCCCTTTTGGCCGCCGGCCGGCATCTTTTTAGCCGCACTCCTGCTCTCCGAGCGCCGCGACTGGCCGTGGTTCCTCCTGCCTGGCTTGGCTGCTCACTTGGGCTCCGCACTGTTGCACGGCAAGTCGCCGCTGCTGGGCACCGCCTTCTTCGCCGGCGACGCCGTGGAAGCGTACCTCGGGGCTTGGCTGCTCGAGCGTTGGGTCGGCTCACCTATGACCTTCCGCCGCCTGAACGAAGTGCTCGGACTAGTTATGGTCACCGCCCTGTGCAGCATTCCGTTGGGCGCGGCGCTTGAGGCGACTACCGAGGTTGCGGCATCGCTCGGGACGAACTGGTTGTCTGGCTGGTATTTGAACTGGAGTGGTCACGCGGTGAGCGTACTGGTGACCAAGCCGCTGCTGCTGTTTTTGTGCGACCAGTCGAGCTTCGCTGCTCGCAACTATCCACCGCCGCGCATGCTGGAGATTCTGCTGCTGATTTTTGGATTGGCAGCGCTGTCGCTGTATGTGTTCCATCAATCGTCCTCCGAGTTCATCTCGCGTCCCTATGTGCTGCTGCCGTTCCTGTTGTGGGCGGCGGTGCGGTTCAGGATCGAAGGCGTGGTGTTGGTGATCGCGCTGCTGACCTTGGTGGCTATCGGCAGCACCGCCCTGGGAACCGGTTCGTTCGTCGTCGAAGGGGAGCCGCAAGCCCGCCAGACCATCGTGACTTTCCTCTATCTCGGTCTGAACATCCTCTTGTTTCTGTCCTTGGCGGCGGTCATCACCGAGCGCGAGAGCGCTCAGGAGGCGATGCGGACCAGCGAAGAAAAATTTCATGGGGCATTCGATGCAGCCGCGATCGGCATGGCGCTCGTAGCACCCGACGGCCGCTTTATCCAGGTCAATCGTTCGCTCTGCGAGATCGTCGGCTACACCGAAGAGCAGTTGCTTGCTCGGAGCTTTCAGCAGATCACGCACCCGGACGACCTCGCAGTCGATCTCGAGCAAGCACGCCGGTTGTGGGACGGCAAGATCCGTTCGTATCAGCTCGAGAAGCGGTACATTCACCAGCAGGGGCACGCGATCAACATATTGCTCAGCGTGTCGATGGTCGGCCGCGACGATGGACGGCCTCGATATGCTGTTGCCTTGATTCAGGACATCACGCAGCTGCGCGAAGCGGAGCATCGGCTGCGGGCCAGCGAGGAACGGTACCGCACGGTCGTCGAGGACCAGACGGAAGTGGTCAGCCGGTTTCGTCCCGATGGCAGTTTCACGTTTGTCAACGCCGTCTATTGTCGGTTCTTTGGCAAGCGACAGGAAGATTTGATCGGCCACCGCTGGCATCCGGTCGTGCACGCCGAGGACTTGCCTCATGTTGAGGTGGAGCTGGCGAAGCTGTCAGCAAGCAATCCCGTGATCGCGATCGTCAACCGCGTGTTGGATGGCCGCGGTCAATTGCGATGGATGGAGTTCATCAACCGCGGCTTCTTCGCCGTCGACGGCACTCTCACTGAGGTCCAGTCGGTCGGCCGCGACATCACGGCGCGGAAGTTGGCCGAAGAGGCGGTGGCCCGCGCCAAGGAGGAAGCCGAGGCGGCTAGCCGGGCTAAGAGTCAGTTCCTCGCCAACATGAGTCACGAGATCCGCACGCCGATGAACGGCATTCTCGGAATGACCGAGCTGCTGCTCGATACGCGACTTGACGAAATCCAACGCGGTTATGCGCTCACGGCTCGCAATAGTGCCGACGCGCTGCTGACGATCCTCAACGACATCCTCGACTTGTCCAAGGTAGAAGCGGGACTGCTGGCCATTGCGGCGGTCGACTTCAACCTGCGGACGCTCATGGAAGATGTGGCCGAGCTGTTTGCACCTCGCGCCTACCAACGAGGACTCCAGCTCGCCTGCTGGATACCTCCCGACTTTCCCGAACGACTGGTTGGCGATCCGGTTCGCATTCGGCAGATCTTGATGAATCTGGTAGGCAACGCCATCAAGTTCACCGACCACGGCGAGATCGTCCTCAAGGCCGATTGCCTCCGCGAAGCCGAAGATTCGGTGCAGCTGCGGATCGTCGTCCGAGACACCGGCATCGGTATCCCGCTCGAGCAGCAGGAGACGATTTTCGAGAACTTCATGCAAGTCCAGGATGGTCTCGAGCGACAGTACAGCGGGGCCGGACTGGGGCTGGCGATCTGCCGCCATCTGGCTCAGTTGATGAAGGGGCGGATCGGCGTCGAGAGTCGGCTCGGCGAAGGGAGCACCTTTTGGTTGGAGCTCGCCTTGCCCAAGTCGTCGGCCAAGGCAGGCACGCCAGGCTTGCTGGCTGGCCACGAGCCCAGCGAGCTTTCCCAACTGCAGAAACTGCACGTGCTGGTCGTCGATGACAAGACCACCAATCGCCGCGTCCTCCAGGGGCATCTCGAGTCGTGGGGTTGCCGAACCGCGCAAGCCAGTTCGGCGGTGCAGGCGCTGGCGATGCTCCGCGCCCAACTGCCCTACGACCCGTTCGGCTTGGTGCTGATGGACGTCGAGGTGCCCGGTGTGAGCGAGGGGACCGCGGCTCGGACGATCAAGGAAGACCTGCGGCTGGCCGAGGTGCCGCTGGTGTTGGTCCGGTCTCCCATCAGCATGCGCGGCCAATCGCCCAGCTGCGGCGGACTTTATCAAGCGACATTGACCAAACCGGTGCGCCGCGAACAGGCGCTGAGGAGCATCATCGAAGTTCTTGCCCGCAAGAGCGGCCAGCCGCACGCCGAGCCGGCTCACCCCGTTCGACGGGCCGATCTGTCCGGCCTGCGCGTTCTGGTGGCTGATGATCACGAGATCAATCGCATGGTGGTCCAGCAGATGCTCGAGAAATTGGGCTGCGGCGTCGAGGCGGTGACCAATGGCCGCGAGGCGCTCGAAGCGCTTGAGCGGTCGGCCTTCGATGCGGTGTTGCTGGACCTGCAGATGCCGGTGATGAACGGGCTCGACGCGGCAGCCGAAATCCGCCGCCGCGAAGCCGGCCACGGCCGCCACGTGCCCATCCTGGCGTTGACGGCTCGAGCCATGGAGGACGATCGCCAGCGCTGCTTGGCGGCGGGCATGGACGGGTACATGCCCAAGCCCATAACGCAGCAAGCCTTGTACGCCGCTCTCTCGCCGTGGGCGCCGCGAGAAGCGCGGGCCGCTCCCGAACCGCCGGCCACTGAGGTCGCTAGCCCAATCGTCGCTGCGACCGAAACAGACCTGGAGAGCCGCCTGGAGCGTCTGCCGGGAATCGCCCGCGGCAGTGCGACTTTCCTGCTGAAGATGCTGCCGCAGTTGATGGACGCGGTGCCTGCGGCTCTCGAGATACTCGAGCGCGCGTTGGCGGCAAGCGACCGCGCCGGCTTGGCCGCCGAGGCTCATCGGCTATGCGGCGTCTGCGGCATGGTAGGCGTCGAAGGGCTGGCCGCCACGTGCCGCCAATTAGAACGGCTCGCGCCGCAGGCTGACATGCGAGAACTCGGCGAGAAACTTGCGCATCTGCAGACCGAGTGGCAGGCTTTGCGCAGCGAACTCAATTGCTTCCTCGAGCAGCCCTCGTGAGTTTTGACATTGGAGTGCGGCGATCGGTTTTAAGTCCCGGTAGGGACGACAGCCCCATGCCGGCGGCGCGAGCCGCCGGTAGAGCCAGCGCCCGATCGATCATTAAGTCCTGAAGGGACGACATCCATTCTCGCGGGCTCATCTTCGCGCTTCCTCTGTCGTCCCTTCGGGACTTACTCTGAATGCGCTGATCCAATCCGGCGGCTCGCGCCGCCGGCATGGGGCTGCCGTCCCTACCGGGACTTAGAACCAATTACCGCAGACGAATGTCAAAACTCGTAAAGGGCAAAACAAGATTTTGTTGCAATATCAAAGCTCATCACGTAATCGCGACGCTCGCCTGCTTCAAGCGGCGACCTCTTGGTGTCTTTGTGTCTTAGTGGTGAACTCGCATTATCGGCCCGAGATGATCTTGCCCGGATAGCTGAGCTGGCTGATGGCGCCATCGACGCCCGGTTCGAGCGACACGAGCCGCAGGACCAGCTGCTCTTCGGCCTGCGAAGCGACGCTTCCGCGAAGCACGACCGCGCGGCCGGACATCAGCACTTTCACATTGCGAAAGTCGGCTCCCAGATTGCTGCGGGCCAGGTGCTCTTGAATCTGCTGAGCGTGCACCGTGACGACCGGAGCTCCAGCGGCCGAAGCAGCCGCGCCGGCCTGAGGCGCGTTATTGGTAAAAGTTTCGGTGCGCGGCGTTCGAGCCGCAGCAGTGTTAGCTGCCGCGGCTGCCGCAGTTGTGCCCGCAGTCGCCCCCGGCACCACCGGCCCGGGCACCGCGTAATTGACCCCCGGCACACCATAACCTGGCACACCGTAACCTGGCACACCATAACCTGGCACACCATAACCGGGCACACCGTAATTGATACCAGGCACTCCATAGCCGAGTCCTGCAACTCCAGCCCCCGGCACACCGACTCCCAGACCGGCCGCAGGCACGCCGCCATAGAGCGAACTATACAGCCCGCCCCCCAGGGCCATTTCGTTAGCGACCAGCCCATTGAGCCCGCTCGCACCGACGCCGCCGACCCCCAGGTTCCCGGCGCCGAGCCCCAAGCCGGGCGCGACCGGACCGACAGCATTCACTGGGCCGAGATTCGCGTTTCCGAAATAAGCGCCGTTGATCACGTTGCCGCTATAGCCATAGACATAGTTGCCGCCATTGGCAAAAGACCCGGGATTCATAAACCCAAACCCGGCGCTATTTCCAAAAGGCGTCGACCCATAAGACCCATTGCTGAGCCCACTCCCAGTAGCAAAGCCGCCAGCATTCCCCAGCCCGCTAGTCCGCGAGCCAAAGTTGACCTGCCCCAAGGCAGTCCCCGCCAAACTGACCACACACGCCATAGCTGCCAATAGACGTATCACCGAGCAACTCCCGATCGCAAAGCCGCACCTCAACCCGCCCGCCACGCAAAGTTCCCAAACTCGCCCACCCCAAGCGCCCATTCCGCACACCGACCCCATCCCGCGCACGTCGCAGCCGCCTCCTTTTCCAATCAAATGCAACCCGCGGACCAACCCGCCCCAGGCTCCCCGAGGCACTCAAGCTGATCGATCATCCGAAGACATCCGCTTGAACCGCACCCCATCGTCCCTCCCCACCGCCAACTTCACACTCCACTTGAATTCGCCCCGGAGGGGCCGCCGTCAGTAGCCCGGGGCGGAAGCCCCGGTGGCGAACCACGCGCCCCGCTGCCCGGCCTGGGGGCCTCGTAAACGCGCAGCGGAGCCGCGCGGTCCCACACACAGCTTTGCTTCAATGACGCAGCGAGTTGTGGCTCACGGATAGGGGCCCGACCCCAACGGCTACGGCGCGATCATTTGGTGGCTTCAATGAGGCCGCGAGTTGTTGCTCGCGGATAGCTGCCTTGATGTGCGTTCTTCTCTGTTCGAACAATGGACGTACAGCGATTCAGGACGCGGTTTGAATCTTCGTTGGGGCCCGGCAGATGACCGACGATATGCGCTACGTTGGAAGAATCCAAGTGATGAACCGAACATGACGATGCGAGGCGCGAATCGCTTGGCTTTGGAGGCGCTGCCCCTCTTTGTAACAGCCCCGGAGGGAGAACGATTGCAGACCACCGGATTCACTCAGCGCAGAACCACGGGCGTACGATGGACATGGCCGATATGGAGCGGACCTCTGTCGTTAGAGGCTTGCCGGTCCGTCCTTCAGATGCGCACGTTGCAGTGTTCGCCGCTTAATTCCGAATCGCGCGAATTTGCAGAATGGAGGACGAGCATTGCGCACCTCGGCATCTCAGAGGTTTTTCAATCGCAACGGATCACGATTGGAAAGTTTCGCAACGTCACGCCTGCGAAAAGCTTGTAACCAGACATCCGCGTTTGTAATGGTACGCGATTGAGTTTCGCGGGTTCGCGACCGAAAAGCGAATACGGCAGAGCCGTTAAATTCATCGTTCTTTTCGCTTTCCTCTGTGCTCCCTGTGCCTCATCTGTTGCCAAGAAGGGGCTCAGCGGCTGGAAATGGACATGCCGCAAGTTCCTTCGGTCGTAAAGCGACGGCATGAGGACCGCTTGACGCTAATTGTTTAATGGACAGCTCATGCCATCGCTTCGCGACTCAGACGCTGCGTGTGATCTGACACCTGGGACTCGCGTCCCAGGCTAATGCATGCCGTC
>JBQCEI010000016.1:0-3205 GCA_051960375.1 Aureliella sp.
CGGCCGGCTGGGCGGGCGGGGGGCCGGGGGTGAGGGGTGTACTAACGCTTGGTTTGTCGGGGTTTATGGGGGGTTCGTCCCTCGCTTACGCGTCTAGTTACAAGCATGCCGTCGCTCCGCGACTTAAAACCGCCTAAGACTTGCGTGCTTTGCAAGCGATGGCAGGTTATCTTAAAGGGAGTATATTGATCAGCCGGCACGCAGTAGCGTCGCGTTTCTTGCCCCAAATCGAAAGACGCTGCCGCCGGCCCAATGCTGACCGACCGCAATCGACTGGCCAATCGAGTTGAGAACATCATGTTTACGCTCCCGTACGAAACGCTGTTCGTGGATGCTCTCGCGACGCTGGGCTTCGTGAAGGAGCCGTTGTCGCGGCAGGGGCTCTATTTTTATCGCCGCATGCCGGAAGGCTATTATCGCGGAGTTTTGATCGACGCGTCGCGGGCGGTCCGAACTCAGAAGCTGAACTACGTGGCGTATGCGGTCGTGTCGGAACTCAATGTCGGCTACCTGCTGAAGGGCTTGTGCGAAATGCGCTTGATTCAGCGCATCGCCAACATCCCCGGGACTGGACAAGCGGAGCTCGCTACCGAAGAAGCGGCTCAGGGCTGGGCGGCCAAGCTGGTCGATTGCCTCGAAGAAGAGATTCGCTTGCTCGAATCGGAATGTCTGGCAACTCTCAGAGAGCGCACGCATGAAGCCCGCGAAGCCGCATTCAAATATCTCAACGCCGACCTGCCCGTGACGCACGATCCCCGAAGCGAAAAGATCGCCAGGCGAGCACGGTTGCTCTCGGCGCTCGAAGAGCAATATGTCGATGCGGCCAACATCCTTCTTTCGCGAAAGGCGCATGTCGAGCCCGACGTGGAGTTCGACATGGAAAATCCGCTCTTCGGCAATCCTTGCATGCACCGTCTCCAATTCCTGGTCGACGGACTGCGAAGGGGAGCGCCGTCGGCTGCGGCTGGCTGATCGGCCGCGCGCCAACAATATCACAGTCGATGTGAAAGATCAGCTCAAAACCGCCCTCAACCGTTGCGATCGCATCTCCGCTCGGGTAGGTTCAACGGGTCCCCGCTCGAACTGGCAATAGCGCCCTCATGGCGCGCTCCAGTTCGCCCTCGAACTGCTTGGTGACCCGCCGATGAAATCTGTTTGGCTCCGCAATCGTCTCGGCTTCTGCATCGGCTTCGTTGCGCTCGCGATGGCAATGTGCACAGCCGGTGCGCTGCAGGCCGATGCGCCGCTGGCAGCGTTCATCGCCCAGCACTGCAGCGAGTGCCATTCGGATTCTGCTCCTGAGGGGGAGCTCGATCTGGTCGAGCTGGCAAGCAAGCCTGTCGCCAAGAACGCGCTCGCCTGGGAGAAGGTCATTCGCAAACTGAGCTCGGGGCAGATGCCGCCCGAGGGGCAGCCACAACCCGAGCGCGCGGAATCCGGCGCGATTATCGCTGGGCTGGCCGACGAACTCGATCGCGATTACTTCCAAGCGCCGAACATGGCAACGACCGAATCGGTCCGGCGACTCAATCGCACTGAGTATCAAAATGCGATCCGCGATTTGTTGGGCATCGAAATCGACGCCGCTGCGCTGCTGCCGCCCGATGAATCGAGCCATGGCTTTGACAACATCACCGTCACCGACTTGTCGCCGACGCTGCTCAACCGCGCCATCTCAGCAGCGCAGAAGATCGCTCATCTGGCCATCGGCGCCGAGCAGCGTGGGCCGAGCGGCGAGACGTACCGCGTGCGTCCCGACATCACGCAAGAGGAACACGTGCCGGGATTACCGATCGGCACGCGCGGTGGCACGCTGATCGATGCCCATTTCCCGCAATCGGGCGAGTATGAAATCACGGTGCGGTTGGCTCGTGACCGCAACGAAGAAGTCGAAGGGCTTTACGAATCACACGAGATGGAGCTCCTGGTCGATCGCCGCCGCGTGGAGCTGTTTACGATCGAGCCGCCACCCGGCCGCAAAGATTTTTCAACGGTCGATGCGCATCTGAAGGTGCGGACAACGATCGCCGCCGGAGCCCATGCAATCGGCGTCACGTTCATCAAGAAGCCCTCTTCGGTGCTCGAGACAAAGCGCCAGCCCTACAACGCCCACTACAACATGCACCGGCATCCGCGGCTAAGCCCCGCCGTCTATGAAGTGTCGATCACCGGACCGTTTGCCATTGCTGGGTCAGATGCGATTGCCGACGCTGATCGTCAATCGGCGTCAAACGTCATCGCGGTCAAACCGAGTTCCCAAGATGACGAGTTGGCCTCGGCCGAAGAGAACTTGCGGCGTCTCATGCGCCGCGCGTATCGAAGGCCCATCGCGCGAGAAGACCTGCGGGAACCGATGCAGTTTTTCAAAGCAGGCCGCGCGGCGGGCGGATATGAGCTCGGGATGGAGCGGGCGCTTGCGTCCATCCTGGTGAACCCGAACTTTCTGTTCAAGCTCGAGCCCACGCCGAGCGACGTTGCGCCGGGGCAAACGTACTCGATCGGCGATCTGGAGCTTGCCTCGCGGTTGTCGTTCTTTCTGTGGAGCAGCCTGCCGGATGGAACGCTGCTCGAGCTTGCCGAAGCAGGCACGCTTCATGAGCCGCCAGTCCTGTCGGCTCAAGTTGCGCGCATGCTGCGCGATGAGCGAGCGCAAAACCTGATCGACAACTTCGCCGAGCAGTGGCTGTACTTGCGCAATCTCGAATCGATCACGCCTGATCTGCGACTGTTTCCCGACTTCGACGACAACTTGCGTCAAGCGTTTCGGCAAGAGACCAAGTTTCTCTTCGAGAGCGTCATGCGCGAGGATCGGAGCGTTCTCGATTTGCTGCGCAGCGATTACACGTTTCTTAACGAACGCCTGGCCAAGCATTACGGCATACCGAACATATACGGCAGCCGTTTCAGGCGCGTCGAATTGCCGGCCGGCAGCCATCGCGGCGGCTTGCTCAGGCACGGCAGCATCCTGACGGTGACTTCGTATGCGACGCGCACGTCGCCGGTAATTCGCGGCCAGTGGGTGCTGAAGAACATGGTCGGATCGCCGCCGCCACCACCGCCGCCCGATGTTCCGGCACTGAAAGACAACACGGTCTCGGCCGGTTTGTCAATGCGAGCTCGCCTGGCCGAGCATCGAGCTCAGGCGGCCTGTGCGGTCTGCCACAACATCATCGATCCGGTCGGATTTGCCCTTGAGAACTACGAC
>JBQCEI010000017.1:0-3501 GCA_051960375.1 Aureliella sp.
ATCAAGCGGATATTCTCGCTGCGGAACGTCACGCGGCTCGGGTTTGGAATCGCCAAGATCGCGCTGGTCGGTTCGGTCGCCGGCATCGGTCTGTGGGGCCGCTGGGAGCTGATTCTCGGCTCAGCCAGTCTCAACGCAATCGATGTCGGGCAAGTCGTCTGGTCGACGACGATCGACATGTGTTTGCGCACCGCGATCGTGCTGTTGGTGCTGGCCGTGCTCGACTATGGCTTCCAGCGCTGGCGCCACGAAGAAGATCTCAAGATGACCGACGAAGAGTTCCGCGAAGAAATGAAGATGATGAACGGCGATCCGCAAGTGGCCGCCCGCCGCCGAGCGGTGCAGCGTCAGTTGCTGGTCAACCGCATTCAGTCGTCGATACCGAAAGCCGACGTGGTGATCACCAACCCGACCGAGTTGGCGATCGCGATCCAGTTCGATCCCAAGACGATGCCCGCGCCGATCGTGCTGGCCAAGGGAGCCGGCACCGTGGCGGCTCGCATCCGCAAGATCGCTTTGGAGAACGGCATCCCGGTGCTCGAACGCAAGCCGCTGGCCCAGGCGCTCTTCAAGTCGGTCGACATCGGCCGGCCGATTCCGGTCGAGCAGTATACTGCGGTCGCCGAAGTTTTACGGTATGTTTACCAGCTCCAAGGCAAGAAGCTGCCGGACATTGCAGCCTAGTGGTGCTTCACTAGTTTTCGCTCGTTCCCGGGCTCCGCCTGGGAACGCAATGTCTTCGAGGCTCTGCCTCGCAGCACCCGGCAAGAAAGCTGACATGTCGCCTGCCGCACCGGCAGGTGCGAGGAGGCAGAGCCTCCAAGACAGTGCGTTCCCAGGCAGAGCCTGGGAACGAGTGCCACAGAGCCTTACCGACTAGTTATCATATGCGTCTGCCCTTCCGTCCCTTCGGTTGTTGCGATGGGGCGCATCTTCCTTCCTCTCTTAGCCCTCACCGACATTATGAGCACAACAGCTGAGTCGCCGACCACTTCGAGCACTTCGTGGTGGCGTTACATGGAGAGCTACCACTGGTTCGTCTTCACGATGGCAGCTCTGGCGTGGATGTTCGACTGCTTTGACCAGCAAATCTTCATTCTTTTTCGCGATAGTGCGCTCAATCAGTTGCAGCTCCCCGAAGGAGCGGACGTGAAAAAGCTCGGTGGCATCGCCACTTCGATCTTCATCGCCGGCTGGGCCACGGGCGGTTTGATTTTCGGCTCGGTGGGAGATCGCATCGGCAGGGCCAAGACGCTGACGATCACCGTGTTGCTGTATTCGCTCTTTACGGGGCTGTCTGCCCTTTCGACCAGCTGGCTTGATTTTGCGATTTATCGCTTCATCACTGGGCTCGGTGTGGGTGGTGTGTTCGGGCTGGCCGTGGCGCTGATTGCAGACACGTTGCCCGATCAGGCTCGCCCCGGCGCTCTCGGCATGCTCCAAGCCCTCTCTGCAGTCGGCAATATCTCGGCCGGTTTGGTCAGCATGTGGTTGGGCAATCTCATCACGTCGCAGGCCGCGATGTCGGCCGAAACCTTCCACGTGACGCAAAAAAATGCGTGGAGCATTGCTTTTCTGGTCGGCGCGATCCCGGCTTTCTTGTGCGTGTTTATCCAGATGCGCTTGAAAGAACCTGAGAAGTGGGTGCGTGCTCGCGAAGCGGGCCGCAGTACGGGAGTCAAATTTGGCTCCTACGTCGAACTGCTGGGCGCCGGCCGCTGGCGCAAGCCTGCCCTCTTGGGAATGATGCTGTGCATCTCGGGCGTGATTGGCTTGTGGGGCATCGGCTTCTTCGCGCCGGAACTAGTCGGCGATGTGATCAATACATCGCTCCGGGCAAAAGGCGTGAGCGACACCGAGATCGCCAGCCAAGCTACCTACTACAAGGGACTCAACAGCATCGTTCAAAACGTGGGAGCGTTCTTCGGAATGATCTCCTTCGCCTATCTGGCCCAGTGGATCGGTCGCAGGCCCGCGTTCGTCGTAGCCTTCATCGGGGCATTCATCACGACGAACATGTACTTTCAGATGTTCAAGGGCGTGGACCAACTCTGGATGAGCGGCGTGATGGGCTACTTCCAGTTAGCTTTGTTCGCCGGTTTTGCAATCTATTTGCCCGAGCTCTTTCCAACTCGCCTGCGCAGCACCGGTACCAGCTTCTGCTACAACGTGGGGCGCTTTCTGGCGGCCACTGGGCCGTTCACTCTTGGCGAACTCCAGGCCCGTCTCGGCGCAGCGGCCGTTGCCAATTTGCCCGAAACCGATAAGGTCGCTCGAGCAGCCGCGCGACTGGGCGCTTTCCGCGAGGCGACCAGCTGGGTGAGCCTCGTCTTCATCCTTGGCATCCTCGTCGTCTTCTTCCTACCCGAAACCAAGGGCAAGCCGCTCCCCGAGGATGTGTAACCTCCTCGTTCCCAGGCTCTGCCTGGGAACGCGCTGTCTTCGAGGCTCTGCCTCGCAGGGCAGCCACTTTACCAAGCCTTCACGGCGGGTTCTGGGAGGCGGAGCCTCCAAGACATTGCGTTCCCAGGCGGAGCCTGGGAACGAGCCGTTGATGGAAGGAACGGCCTCGACAGCTAGCCCCATTTTCCTGTAGAGAAATTCCTTCGGCAGAAGATTTTTTCTCAAGGTGAAAACCTGCGAGCGTCAAACGCACTGCAAGGGATGGCTAGCGTGGATGGGGTGAGCGCTCAAGTACGACGCATTGCGATCTTAGTGACCAGCCTTGATTCGGCGGCCGGTCGCCAGTTGCTGCTGGCCATGCCCAGCCAGCTGGCCCGCGATGTGCGCAAAGCGATGGCCTCGCTCAGCTCGATCGATCCCGAAGAACAGCGGCAAGTGCTGGCCGAATTTCGCAAGCAAGCCATCTCCTCGGGCACCCCTCGAGCCGCCTCGACCACCGAACCAGCTCCAGCCAGGCCAACTGCAACGGCAGCTGCATCTACCTCGCCGCGAGCCGCCGTTGCCTCGTCGAGCGAGGCAGCTCAGATTCGCACCGAACCGGCTCGCGACCCGTCGGTACACTCGGCTTTCGAAGCAGCTGATGAAGATCTTGCCAACGTCGACGGAGCGAGGCCTTGGGCACAGCTCGACGTCGCGGCGCTGACCGACTTGTTGCGCGGCGAGCGGCCGCTGGTGATCGCGGTCGTGCTCAGCCAGCTTCAGTCGCGACGAGCTGCGCGATTGCTCGAACAATTCCCGCGCGAACAACATCGCGCCGTGCTGGCCAACCTCGCTCGCTTGGGCGAGATCGACCCGGAAGCCATGCAGGCGATCGACGAACATCTCGCCAGCCGCATCGCCGACTACCATCACCGCCGCGATAGTCAGAGCGAATCGGCCGGCCGCATGCAGGAACTCTTGGCCGCTGCCTCACCCGAGCTCCGCGGCCACTGGCAAGAGATCATCGCCGACTCCGATCATCAACTCGCCACGCGCCTCGGCATCGCCAGTGCGCCGAAAGCTGCTCCTGCTTCAGTCGCAACGAGCGCTGCCGCGCAC
>JBQCEI010000018.1:0-3536 GCA_051960375.1 Aureliella sp.
TTGGGCTGGCATCTTCTAGCGCTGCCCGAGACGATACTGGCTGACTGTGCCCGTCTAGCTCTTCTCTTCTTTGGCCGCTTCGCGGCAAGAGAAGAAGATGTGGGTGCGGGCTGGCCGGCTTGCCGGGTGCTGACGGCAAGGGACTGCCGTCCCACAGTTGGGCTGGCAGCCGTTTGCGCTGCCTTCGATTGGATCGGCTTTGTTCTTGATGAACGATTGTCCTACAATGATTTTTGAGAGGCAGCGAAAGAGAAGTTGCCTCAAGGTTTTGATGCGATTTTTGGGTAGGAGCGGTCCGATGCGTGCTCGGTGGATGGGATTGGTGGCGGCGGCTTGGATGGGGCTGATGGCGACGGCCGCTTCCGGGCAAAGCTTGCTTGAGCAGCTGGAACAAAAAGTCCGCAATGGGCTGGAATTGGCTGCGCCGAAGGACAGTTCCAAAGCTGCCGATGCGAACAAGCCGGCTGCTGGCGACGAGCTGCCCGCGCCGAACCAAACTCCTCCTCCGCCAACGCCTGCGACGGGCAATCGATCGAGTGCCAGCATTCTCGAACCGCCCGCAGCAGCCCAGACGCAAGCCCCACAAGTACCTTCAAGCGATGCCGATGCGGCTGCGAACATTTACTTGGGTTTGGAAGCTGAGTCGCTCGCCGGCGGCGGCATCGGAGCTCGCGTCGTCGGGGTCACCGAGAACTCGCCGGCTTGGCGAGCTGGCTTCAAATTGGGTGACGTGATTCTGGCGATCGACGGCTTTGCGATAGCCAACCTCGACAGCATGGTCGAGCGTTTGGCACCGCATCGCCCCGGTGACTCGATCAAGGTGCTGGTCCTGCGCGGCGGACGGAATGTCGACCTGACAGCCGTCTTGCAAAGCGCGGCCGTTGCCCAGCGCATTCAAAACGGCGGAGCTGCTCCGATTCAGGCGCCGTCGGCCGGCGCTCCGGCATGGCTCGGAGCCGATGTGGCCGATCTCTCGACCGCTTTCCGAAATCAGTTTGGCCTGCGCGTCTATCGCGCTGCGGCAGTCACGGGCGTCACCCAAGGCTCGCCGGCAGCTGCGGCCGACATCCGGGTCGGAGATGCGATCGTCGCGGTCGAGGGGCGCAAGATCGAATCGGCCCGCGCTCTGGTGGACTGGATGGCGAAAAAGAAGCCAGGGGACCGCGCGAGCGTGACGGTGATGCGCGGGACACGCACGATGGTCCTCGACGTGACGCTAGCAGCCGATCCAGATGCATTTCCCGCTCCGCCGCCGCAGCCGGTCGCCAGCGGTCCGGTAGCTCCGCCGCCGCAGCCGACGGGCGATTTGAACTTGGGCGAATACGCCGACACGGCCGTAGGTCGAATGATTGCCGAAAACACCGTTCCGCCGCCGCCCGGGGCGCAAGCATCCGAAGTCGAGCAACTGCGCGAAGAACTTCGGGCTACTCGCGAGCAGATCAGTACGCTCGAGCAGCGGATCGGCGAACTGGAGAAACGGCTCGAGCAGCAGTGACGCACCCCGCGTTTTTTACCGCGGCGGACGCGGAGAGCGCGGAGAAAACTAGTGGACGCTATTCCTCAACGGCGTTGCCTTCGGCGGCAGGGGCGGCGTCGGCTGGGGGTGGGATGAATTTCGGGGCGGTGGTTTCGATCTTTTCCGGCTCGGGCTGATAGGCGGGCTTGGAGTAAGCTCGCGGATCGGGCCGGTCCCAGCCTTGAAACTCGCGCTGAAAATCGGTCAGGCCCTTGCGGAGTTCGCGGTACTTGCCGCCGAAGTTGCGGGCCACTTCCGGCAACTTGCTACCAAAGAGCATCAGCGCGATGATGCCGAAAAAGAGCATCTCAGTCGGGCCAAGATTGAACATACGCAACAACTCGCACGTTGGCGTGCACCGCTTGCAAGACGCAGTGCACTGTGGATAGAGATTCCGGAAACTATCGATTGCGAAACCGACGCGGCGGCAAGTCACTGGACCGGCCCGCCGGCCTCGATCGATACCTTTACCACACCTAAGTTCTCGGGCTATTCACCTTCAATCTTGGTCGTGTCGTCGGAATCGTCGCGCATGCCCTTTTTGAACTCAACCGCGCTGCGCCCCAAATTGCGCATGAGGCTGGGAAGTCGTGCGCTGCCGAAGACCAACAGCACAACCACCATGAAAATCAATAGCTCCGTGGTACCGAGACCAAACATAGTCACTCCAGGCCTGCACATCTGAGCAGCGGCAAAACATTGGCGTTTGCCGCAGCCAACTATCAGCGAAAGCTGGTCAGTCCCCCTCAACGCGAGAGTACTGCCGGAACTGAAAGTCGGCAATGAACGTGTCTGCCCTCTATTCTAAAGGGGCCGCATCGACTGTCAAACGACCTGCTCGCCAACCGAGCAATGCGAGTTTTTTGCCCGGGAGAACGCAGACAGCGCGGGCCGCGTAGACAGAATGGGAAAATTGCTGCAGGTTTTTGCATGTTTCGCGCCCAATCGCCGCCGAAAACCGGCATACTTTCATTGACTTGAGCCCCGGGCGGCCTCCAGAATACGACTACGGTTGAGGGCCCGCGAGCGCCGCGTGAGCGGTAGCCGGCAACCGTCAGCATAGCCGGTTCTTTTCGGTGGCAGCGGATCTCGTTCGGCAAGTCGAGCAATCAACCCCGAGTTTCACTTCCAATAGGCAAATGGTGGAGAGCCAATCGTGAACATGACCAATCCGTATGCGGTATCGAGCGACGTGCGCGTCGCGGCCCTGGTGGATTCGGCCGAGCGGGCCGATTTTATCCGGCGGACCTACCTCCACTTGGGCGGCGCCGTCGTCGGCTTTGTGCTCCTGGAAGCGCTCTTGCTGAACATCGTCGGCCCGACGCTGCTGCAGATGCTTGGCGGGAACAAATGGGCGCCGCTGATCTTCATCGGCGCGTTTATGGTCGTCAGCTGGCTGGCTCGCATGTGGGCCGAGTCGGACGCCAGCCCGCAGCTGCAGTACGCTGGCCTGGGGCTGTACGTTCTGGCCGAAGCGGTGATCTTTGCGCCGCTGCTGCTGATCGCTACCGCGGTCGATCCCAATATTCCGATCACCGCAGGCATCATCACGGGAATCGTCTTCCTGGGGCTGACCGCGTTTAGCTTCATGTCGCGAGCCGATTTCTCGTGGATGGGCCGCATGCTGTGGATCGCCGGCTTGGCCGCAATGGGAGCGGTGCTGTGCGGCGCGATCTTCGGTTTTTCGCTCGGCCTGTGGTTCTCGGTGGCCATGGTCGTCCTGGCGGCTGGCTACATCCTCTATGACACTTCCAACGTGCTGCATCACTACCGAACCAACCAGCACGTCGCCGCGTCGCTGGCCTTGTTCGCTTCGGTGGCTTTGCTGCTCTGGTACGTCGTCCGGATTCTGATTGCCCTCCGCGAAGAGTAAGATCAGCCGCCGGGCGTTAGCCCGCGGTTTGCCACAAGAAACCGGACGCTAACGCGTGCCGGCTGATGAAAACAACATGCTGGGGCGGACGGCCGAAGGGCTGATCCGCCCGTTTCTTTTTTACCGCGGAGAACGCGGAGGGCGCGG
>JBQCEI010000019.1:0-7022 GCA_051960375.1 Aureliella sp.
AGCGTTGAAGGGATGATTGCGGCGGAAAGAATTGCAAAGCGGCAGCCAATGAGTGACGAAGCAGTAGCCTATGATCCTTACGCGCTCCCAGCCGATGCCGTCCAGGAGCCGCCGGCGACCCTCTGGGAGGCGTTTCGCAAGACCGGACCGGGCATCATCCTGGCCGGCACGATCGTCGGCTCGGGCGAACTGATCCTGACGACTGGGCTCGGGGCGAAGTACGGCTTCGTGTTTCTGTGGCTGATCCTCTTCAGCTGCGTGATCAAGGTCTTCATCCAGATCGAACTGGGCCGCTATGCGATCTCCTCGGGCAAGCCGACGCTCGGCGCGCTGCGCGACGTGTCGTTCGGCGGCCAGCACGGCAAGTGGCTGGTGTGGTGGTGGTTTGCGATGCTGCTGTGCACCGTCGTGCAGCTGGGCGGCATGACCGGCACGATCGGTCAGGCGCTGAACCTGGCCATGCCCGCCTTTACGCAGGGAGCGATCGCGGCGGCGCATCGCCTCTCGCCAAGCCTGGCTGAGTACATCGCCCATCGGCCCGAGTTTCCTTGGGCGGTCGTCACCTGCCTGGTCACGATGGCTCTCATTTATCGCGGCGGCTACCGGCGGATCGAATGGCTGACCACGGTGATCGTCGTCAGCGCGACGTGCATCACGGTGTTGGCAGCTTCGGCCTTGGGCTGGACCGATTATCCGATTCGCGGCAGCGACATTGCCAAAGGGCTCGAATTCCGCGTACCCGACGCTGGCATCGTTACCGCCTTCGCCGTTTTTGGAATCACCGGCGTCGGGGCGACCGAGCTGTTTTACTATCCGTACTGGTGCCTGGAGAAAGGCTACGCTCGCTTTGTCGGCGCTTGCGACAATTCAGCGGCTTGGGAACGGCGAGCCCGCGGCTGGATCCGCGTCATGCATCTCGACGCGTGGCTGAGCATGATCGTCTTTACGCTCTCGACGGTGGCGTTCTATTTCATGGGCGCCGCCGTGCTGCACCCGCAAGGGCTCGATCCGAAAGGCCCTGAGCTCGTCGAGATTCTTTCCAACATGTATGTCGGACCGTTCGGCATGTGGGCCCGCGTGCTGTTCCTGATCGGCGCTGGCGCGGTTCTCTTCAAGACGCTCTATCTGTCGTGCGCCGCCAACAGCCGCCTGACGGTCGACTTCCTCAATCTGGTCGGACTGGCCCGGATCCATTCGACTCGCGACCGCGCTCGCTGGATTCAGCGTTTCTGTTTGTTCTATCCCTGTTTGGCTCTGCTCTTTTACATCGTCGCCCGCGATCCGCAGCTGATGGTCAAGATCGGCGGCTTTGCTCAAGCGGCCACGCTGCCGATGATCGCCTCGGCAGCCGTCTACTTCCGCTACTTCAAAGTGGATACCCGCCTGCGCCCCTGGCCGATCACCGACGGACTGGTCTGGGTCGCGCTCGTCTCCATTATCGTCGTCGCCGCCTATGCGATTCCCGATCAGGTCATGCAGATCGGCAAGCTGGTTTGGCCAGGCCTGGGATAAGAAAAGTTTTTACCGCAGAGGGCGCGGAGAGATGAAGCTCTCCGCGTCTCCGCGGTAATGACTTGGGGCTTTAGAGCGCCTTCATGAAGGCGACCAGATCCTTCTTCTCTTGCGCGTCGAGCTTCAGTTCGAGCACGAGGTTGAAGAACTCGACGGTGTCCTCGAGCGTCAAGCAGCGACCGTCGTGTAGGTACGGCGGGCTGTCTTTGATGCCACGGAGCGTGAAGGACTTGATCGGACCATCGCCCGGCTCGTCATCCATGAATCGCTCCAGGTGCAGATCGTGCATCTGATTGTCGAGGTAGAACGGAGCCGGATGGCAGACGCTGCACTGGCCTTTGCCAAAGAAAATCTTTTCGCCGCGCAGTTCGCTCTCGTTGGCCAGATCGGGATCGAGCCGGCCGAGCAGGTTCAGCTTCGGCGCGGGGGGGAAATTGAACATGTTCTGAGCCTGGGCCATGTGAGGCACGTTGCTCCGCGCGATCTCTTGAAAACCTTTTTTCATCGCGCGAATCGGATCGCCGTTGAAGTAAGCCGTGCGCTGTTCGAACTCGGTGAAGTCCTCGACCGATCGCAGACTGCGCTTCGAACCGTGGATCTGCTGGTTGAACATGCCGCGCAAGCTGACCGTATCGAGCCGGAAACGCCGCTCCTCGGGCCGGATGTCGGGCGACAAGTGAAATTGAGCGGTCGTATGGCCGTTGACGTGGCAGTCGAAGCAGGCGACGCCCAGGCTCGGCTCCTTCGTCTTGCGGTCGTCGGTGGCGTTGAATTCTTCTTGAGGCAGCGGCGTCAGCAACAATCGCATGCCTTCGAGCTGCGCCGGCGTCATGATCTCTTTGAACAGGCGGCGGAAGTTGTTGATGCTCACCACTTCGCCGCGCGAGACATCACCCAGCTCGGGACGGTTCTGCAAAAAGATTGCCGGTGGAAATTCAGGAATGAACGCCTCGGGGATATCGAACTGGACATCGAAGCGTTCCAGCCGCGGAAACATGTCGATCTGAATTTGCGGGAACACCTGCCCGCCGTTGGTGTGGAGCGGGTGGGGCAGCGAGCCGTACGGGAATAAATCCTTTTCGCGTATTTCTTTGGGGCTCATTTGGCCCAGCTTCTCGAAGGTCATATTCTCCGGTAGCCGCGCTGTAGGGCCGACCGGAATCGGTTTGCCGCGCGACATCGTCGTCTCACGATCGAACTGGACGTCGAAGTTGTAGCGGCTCTCGAGGTACTTGCGCTGGGCGGCCATGACCTGGTCGCGGGCTGCGCTTTCCTTTTTGACGATCTCTTGAGGATCTTGTTCGGGGTGGTCGGAGTTGAGCGGATCGCGGGCGAAGTCGAAGCCGCTGAGTTTGCCTTCTTTGGGCTGGTTGGCCAGCTGTTTGGAGATTGGGGGAGCCGACTTGGGCGAGAACACGTCCGAACGGTCGTGCTCGCTGAGTTTTTGTTCAGGCCGCTTTTCAGCGACTTTGCGCGGCGTCTGCGCGTCTTGGACCGCATCGTGCGGCGGCTGGGACGCGGGCTTGCCTTGCGGCTGCTGGGCGCCGGCCTGAGCTAGGGGCTGAGGCTGTTGGGTTGCTTGGCGCAGCGGCTGCGGCTGGTGCGGCCTGCGCGGCGCGGTCTGCTGACCGCCAGCTTGCTGAACCGGCTGATGCGGCGCGGCGGCTGCGCGCGACTGCGTGGCACTCCCGGAAGGCGACTGAGCGACCGACCGAGAATCGGCGCAAGCGGCCAGAGATAAACAGCTTAGCCCTACCGTAACCCCAATGCGTCTGAATCGGACCATCGCTCTCGCTCCCCCGCTGATTTAGAAAAGAAAAGACTCACCGGCCAAAAGCACTTTTAATGCCATAAGCGTCCCGACGAGTTCTCCGCGCCCCCGCATCGCGTGTGGCACTGGCTATGCCAGCGTCTTCTGCTTCGAAGTTCAAGGCTTGGAGGGCCCGCAATTCCTCCAATGCCAAGCCGGCTTGCGACAAGAACTTTTGTCAGGCCGGCTTGCCATACACCGGTCAATAGGTTCTGAACCCACCAAACTTCGAAGCAAGAGACACTGGCATAGCCAGTGCCACCCGGGACGCGTCCTCCGCGGTTAAAAAAGCCGTAAAGTAAACCGCATACGTAAAACCAGGAGATTTACCCCGCCTCTCCGGGTTGGCGAATCTGGAGAACTGGCGCATACTCTGCACTTTGAAGGCCGAGCGTTTTGAAAAACGCTGTGCACAAGGGCCGAAGAGTGTTTTTCAATCTGGGAGTGGAGAGAGATGAGTAAGTTGTGGAAAGTGGCTGTGCTGGCCTGTGGCCTGGTCGCAGCTCTGGTCGTGGGCAATGTGGCCGATGCCGGCCTCCATGCGCGAAAGGCTTGCTGTGAGCCGGTGTGCTGCGTGCCGCCACCGCCGCCGCCAGTCGAAGTGACCTGGTGCGTTGAAGACCCGTGCACCTGCTGCAAGTACACCGTCAGCGCTTGCCTGCCGGCGTGCTGCGCTTGCCAGGTTCCGTGCCTGGTCGATTGCCGTCCGGGAATCTGCGGTCGCAAGATCCTGACCTACAAGTTCCCTTGCGGCGAGTGCGTCGAAGTGGTTATCACCAAGCACGGCCGGACCATCGTTCGCGACTAGTCGTTTTCCTGTGACGACCTTCGTCGCAAGAATTGAGAACCACCAAGACACAAAGACACCAAGGACGATCGCGTGGTGTCTTAGTGCCTTGGTGGTTCTATTTTTTGGGGAAGCAGTTACCGCTGCCGAATGCGGGCCGAGAAATCGGGCGCGTCGTAGTTCAGATGCGCCGCCAGATTGATGTGGCAGGAGGCTTTGATCTGCTCGAACGGACCCTCGACGGCCAGTAGACCCAGGTCATAAGCCAGTCGGTCGGAGTGCCCGGGCAGCAAGACGCGCACGTCGTTGGGAATATAACCCGGTTTGAGCGCGTTGATGTGGCTGACGATATTCGTCGTGCAGTTGTTGGTCAGCAAATCGTAGAACTCGGGCTTGCGCGCCAGTTCGTTAGCGCGGCCTAACATGGCCACGAACAGTCGCTGCACTTGTTCGGGTGGGACGCGCGTCGGATAGAGATAGACGTCGACTTTGCGAACTTCAGTGCGCAGCAAGATCAGATCGCGCTCGGTGCCGACGACCACCATCAATTCGTAGCCGTTCATCGCGCCGCCGAGCGTCGAGTAGGTCTCGCCTTGCTCCATCCGCCCTTCGACCGACACGACAAAGTGCTCGCCGTTCGCCATCCCAAAGCTGAGCATCGTATGGGCCAAGGCGGGAGCATTCTGAAAAGGCACGACGATGAAATCGACCGAGCGAACATCGCTCAGCACGAACTCGCGGTCGAAGTAGCGGACGTCGTAATCTTCTTCCGTGCGATACGTGCAATCGCGGATATGGTAGAGCTTAATGCGATCGCCGCTGATGTCGGCTACCGGCAGGACAGCCAGATCGGGACGCCAGTTGCGAAAGTTCGACGGCTTGTCGGGCTCTTTGCGACCAGCCGAACTGGCCAGAATGGCGGCGATCGTTTTGCGCTTCGGCGCGGCCGCCGCCTCTTCGGAAAGTGGCGGCGGATCGCTCGCCGCAGGCGGCGTCACCAGGCGGCAACCGCAGGCCGCCAGCACGATGACCAGCCAACGGGCGCACCGCCAAAAAGATTTGCCAGCCGTCTCAAAACGGACCGAGCAGTGCAATTCAGGCGGCAATAGGGCAGGCGCGCATCGTGCCATAGATTTGCCTGCCTCGCCATCCGTTGCGTAAAGACTCCCCAAAATGCAGCGACCGGGCTCGTTTTCCAAGCCGCGGTCGCCAGCATGAAATTTACCGAAAGGTGTCGATAGCAAATAGCACAGGCGACGCCAAGATCACTCTCCGCGATCCCCGCGCCTCCGCGGTAAAAACGCTCAGGCCTACTCAGGCTTGCAATTGGCCAGCGTCAACAGCGCATAGCCGGTCACGAGGTTCGGATCCCCTTCCAGCCAGCGGGTATCGGAGTTGACCCAGCTGCCGTTGGGCTGCTGCATTTCGGCCAGCTTAGCGCGAATCTCGGCTTCCCACGGGTGGCTCTTGCCCTTGGCGTCATCGAACGAATCGAGGCCCAGAGCGTGCAACGCTTTGGACATCGTGTGCAAGTAATAAAAATGGCCGCTCTTGCCCATGCCGGGATTGAGGTCGACCGAGTAGTTCTTGCGCAGGAAATCGATGGCTGCCTTGACGCGCGGATCGTCTTTCGAGACGCCGGCGTAGATCATGCTCTTGAGTCCCGCGTAGGTCATCGAACCGTAGCTTCGCAGTCCGCCGCTCGGCTCGGTTCCCGCCATGCTCACGCCACCCTCGGCGGTCGTGTAGAAAAATCCGCCGTCGTTCACCTTGGTCGCCGCCGGAGTCGTGTTGGCGGGGGACTCAAAGTTTTGGCAGCGCGAAACGAAGATGAGCGCCTTTTGAATCGATTCATCGTTCGAGTCGCGGCCGAGCTCGTGCAGCGCGTCGACTAGAAAGCTCGTATTCGACAGATCCGGACGAGCTTTCGAGCCGTAGCCGGCGCCGCCATAGTAAACGTCGCTCGGATTCTTGCCTTCGCCTTCATCCCATTGTTGCTGCTTGACGTACGCTTCGCATTTCTTGATTTGCTCGTCGTACTTGTCTCTCTGGTTAGCTTTCTTGAGCGCTACCATCGCCAGACAGGTGTCGTAGTTCTGGTGCGTCGAGCCCGCGGTATAGATGCCTCCGTCGGGCTGTACGTTCTTGACCAAGTAAGCCAGCGCCTTGGCGACCATCGGGTCCTCGGGCGCGACGCCCACGGCCAGCAATCCATAAGCGACCAGCGCCGTCGGGCCGACTCCGGTCTTGGACGAAAACGAACCGTCGTCCGCTTGGCCTTGGACGCGGAGATATTCGATCCCCTTTTGCACCATCTCGGCGTACTGCTTGCGCTCGTCGGCACTTGCGCCAGGCGCCGAAGCACGGGCCGCTTGAGTCTCCTGAGCTGATAGCGGCTGTAGGCTCGCCAGGTTGCCACCAGCGGCCAAACCGGCCAGTACGAAAATCCGCAGATAACGCTTCATAACGGTTCCTATTTTTCTATGGATGAGAGAGGGGGACAGAGAATCTGCTCGCCAACTGAGGCCCAGCTTAGGCAACGAGCGTACCGCATACTGCGAATCTACCATTTTCCGCAGCCTGCAGCCGCTTTCCCCTGCAATTCCATACGCTCGCAGCGATACCGCGGTTTCCCCAGTGGCGATCCGCGCACCAGCCCTGGCCACGCCGTGTCCAACGAGCCAGGTTTTCTCCGCGCGGTGTGGCACTGGCTATGCCAGTGTCTTCAATTCGAAGTACCAAGGCCGAGCGTCTCGGACATACGTTCCAATGCCTCATGAGTTTTGACGTTCGATTGGGGCAATGGGTTTTGAGTCCCGGTAGGGACGGCAGCCCCATGCCGGCGGCGCGAGCCGCCGGTAGAGCCATCGCCTCATCGATCATCAAGTCCTGAAGGGACGACAGCCATTCTCG
>JBQCEI010000020.1:0-5000 GCA_051960375.1 Aureliella sp.
TTTTTTTTTTTTTTTTTTGGTTTTTTTTTTTTATTCTTTTTATAACTTGGTTTTCCCCGTGTTTTGGCGTTGTGTGGTTTTTTTTCCCCCCTCCCCCCGCCTCCGCGGTAAAACAGCCTTTACTCGAGGCGAGTTGCTTGGCTCTGCGACTTAAGGGTGAACTTGGCCCGCTTGGAGATTCGATAAGGCAGTTGCAAACTCCCGTGCCGCCTTGTGCGTAATGATGGCAGTGCACGGCGATAGTGGTGACTTAGAATTTGGTACAGCTGCTGCACAAGCTCGAAATTGTGCGGGGCGGAGCCCGGCTCGGATCGCCTGGTTATTACACTTTACTGAGTCAACCGAACCCGACCTTCCCGCAAGTCTTTGGTGGATGTCGTATCGGGACCGAAGCGAGTCGCTTTTCGGTCAGCCGATCCGAGGATTCAAGTGGCTGTCGCTAAGACGGTGGTATGTTTCCATTGTCCCCCGAGCCATTACTGATTTGTGCTGAGAAGGAAACACGACAGCATGCTCATGCGTCATCCGCACCCCGAGTTACAGTTCGCCTATAAACTTCCTTACGGCGCCGTGGTCACCGATCGCGGCGTGCAGTTTGTAGTTTTCAGTCGCAGCGCCACTGCGATGCGCGTGCTGCTGTACGACCACGTCGACGATCGCGAACCGAGCGAGGTGATCGACTTCGATCGCGAGACCGATCGCTGGGGCGATGTGTGGAGCATCTTTGTGCCGGGCATCGGCGCAGGGCAGCTCTATCACTTCCAAGCCAACGGTCCGTACGACCCCGAATCGGGACAGTGGTTCGACGGCAATGCTCGCCTGATCGATCCTTGTGCCAAGGCGCTCGCCGGTTGCTTCCAAAAGAGCACCGACGGCGTGCTGCGTCCGCCCAAGTGCGTCGTCGTCGACGACTACTTCGACTGGGAAGGGGACCGGCACCTGCGCCGGCCGCTGGCCGACACGGTCATCTACGAGATGCACGTCCGCGGCTTCACCAAGAGCAAGACCGCAGCCGTCGAGCATCCGGGCACGTACCTCGGCGTAATCGAAAAGATCCCGTACCTCAAGTCGCTCGGCGTGACGGCCGTCGAACTGATGCCGGTGCACGAGTTCCCGATGCTCGACATCCATGGCAATCGTTCCGAGCGTCCCAACTACTGGGGCTACGACCCGATGGCCTTCTTCGCTCCGCACCGCGGCTATGCATCCAGCCGCGAACCCGGGGCGCAGGTGACCGAGTTCAAGGAGATGGTCAAGGCGCTCCACCAGGCGGGCATCGAAGTCATCCTCGACGTGGTGTTCAATCACACCAACGATGGCAACGAACTGGGACCGGTCCTGTCATTCAAGGGACTCGAGAACCAGGTCTACTACATTCTCAACAGCGGCGGCAGCCACTACAGCAACTACACCGGTTGCGGTAACACCTTCAACGGCAATCACCCGATCTGTCGCGAACTGATATTCCACTGCTTGCGGCACTGGGTACACAACTACCACGTCGACGGCTTCCGCTTCGACTTGGCGAGCATCCTGTCGCGCGACCGCTACGGCAACTTGATGCCCAACCCACCGCTGGTGGAAATGATCGCCGAAGATCCGATGCTCGCCGACACGAAGATCATCGCCGAAGCTTGGGATGCCGCCGGAGCGTATCAAGTCGGTTCGTTCGGCGACCTGCGCTGGGCCGAATGGAACGGACGCTATCGCGACGATGTGCGTCGTTACTGGCGCGGTGACGCTGGGATGACCGGTCCGCTGGCAACTCGCCTGGCCGGTTCATCCGACTTGTACGAACACGCCGGCCGCGCTCCTTACTGCAGCATCAACTTCGTGACCAGCCACGACGGCTTCACGATGAACGACTTGGTGAGCTTCAAGGACAAGCACAACGAGGCCAATGGCGAAGGCAATCGCGACGGCGACAACAACAACTGCAGCGACAACTACGGCATCGAAGGTCCGACGCGTCGCAAGCCGATCGAGCGCCTGCGGCTGCGGCAGATCAAGAACATGCTCAGCACGATGATGCTCAGCCAGGGCGTGCCGATGATCGTCATGGGCGACGAATGCCGTCGCACGCAGCGAGGCAACAACAACGCCTACTGCCAAGACAACGAGATCTCGTGGTTCAACTGGTCGCTGGTCAAACGCAACGAGGGGCTGATCGAATTTGTGCGCGGCCTGATCGCCGTCCGCAAGAGCCAGCCAACGTTGCGGCGGACTCGCTTCCTGACCGGTCGTCCGTTCGATTCACGCGGCGTGCCCGATGTGAACTGGTTCAATCACTTGGGACTTGGCGTCAACTGGGACAATCCCGACGGATCGCTCACCTGCTGGCTGCCGGCGCCAGCGGCGCACGATGATCCGCAGGGTACCGGCCGCGACTTGCTGTTGATGTTCAACGGCGTCGGCGAGACGCGCAAGTTCGTCATTCCCGAACCGACGCGCGGCCTGCGATGGAGCTTGCTGATCGACACCGGAGCCGATTCGCCGAACGACATCTTCCCGAACCTCGACGGCCCGCCCGCCTCGACCAACCGTCAGGAAGAACTCGTCTACCGTAGTCTGAAGGTTTTTGTGGCCGATCGCGTCATCTAGCGATCATGAAGAAGTTTTACCGCGGAGACGCGAAGAGCGCGGGGATTTTCCCTCCGCGCTCTCTGCGTCCTCCGCGGTAAAAGCTGGATCTGTCTTACTCAGCCGAGTACCGCGAGCCGAAGGGGGACACGGGCCATCTCGCGTGAGGTTGGTAGCGGCTCGCTGGTGGCACCCTGTGGCGATCGAAGTGACCTGGGAGCAAGCACTCGATGTGTTCGGCGGTATCGACGAAGTGATGCCGCGCGTCTTTGAGCAGCGCCATCGCCTTGCGGTCATGGTGCATCTCGTGGCTGAGAGCAATCACTGAAGAAGCCTCGTTGAGAATGGCTTCCGTTTGACGCAGCGCCGGCACGACATGGGCCGGGCTGGGATGATGTTTCAGCTCGTGATAGAGACCGGATGCCGCTTGATCGAGAGCTGCAGTGAGTGGAAAGACCTGATGATCATCTAAACGAACGGCTCGCTCATGCAGGTCTTCGACGGCATCGTGCAGATCGTCCGCATCGCGCAGTGCATCCTTCCAAGTGTCCGCCCGCGCTGGGCCAGCCATAGCCAATCCACTTGCCAAAGCCGCCGCTGCGACCCATCGGCTAACAGCTCCGCGCACCGATCTCATTCCCTGGATCCTCATGACTCGTCTCCGCTCAATCTAAGCGTGTGTGGTAATGGAACTCCTCCTCTACCGAGAGCCGGCTCCTGCCGCGACGCAGTCCCTGCGCTTGAGGCAAGCCGCCGGCTACTCGGTGACAGTCTTTAAGATCAGTTCGCGTGCCGCGAGAAACGGGCAGCGCGTGCGCAAAAGAAAAGCCCTGCGATTTGCAGGGCTTTTTGCATTGCGGGAAGTTTGCAGGCGCGCTCGTAGTCGGTGTCAGATTGACTGCGCGCTGTCTTTTTGATGACGGAGTTTTTTTACCGCGGAGGACGCGGAGAGCGCGGAGGAAGATTACTTAGCCGGGGCGACGACTTCGACTGTCTGCCCTTCGCGGAAGGCGCTGGGGTTGCTGCCGATGAGCTGCTCGCTGCCATCGAGACCGCTGCGCACTTCGACTTCGTTGCCGGCCTGGATGCCGAGGGCGACCGCGCGGCGCTCGATGCGGTGCTCCGGCGTAACGATGTAACAGTAAGTCTGCTTGTCCTCGGTCACGACTGCTGTCTTCGGTATGGCGACCGCGTCGGGGATCTCGGCCACGGTCAGTTTGGCTTGCAGGTAGAGTCCCGGACGCCACTCATCGTTGGGATTGGGCAAGTCGATCTCGGCATGCAGCGTGCGCGAGGTTTCATCGAGCGACCAGCTGCTGCGGGTGATCGTGCCGGCGTAGGCCCGCGACGGCAACGACGGGACGCGCAGTTCGACTTTGGTTTTCTGCGTCACCAGGACTGCATCGGTTTCCGGGATATCGATGATCACCCGCAGCGGATCGGTGCGCATGATCGTCAGCAAAGGAGCCGAACGATTATCGCCGCCGGCTGTGACAAGATGGCCGGTGTGCACGCCTCGCTGCACGACGACGCCATCGAACGGAGCGCGAATTTTCGTGTACGTCAGCAGGGCGGCCACGCGGCGCTCTTCGGCCACGGCTACCGCTTGATGCGACTTCTCGGCCTCGACGTCGGCCTTCGCCTTCTCGAGTGCGGCGCGAGCTTCATTTTGCAAGGCTTCGACGGCGGCGATCTTAGCAGTGACTTCCTGCCGGGCAGCGTCGGCCGCGCTGAGCTGAGCCCGGGTTTCCTCGGCGACCTTTTGCGTAACCGCGCCGGTGCTGGCCAGGCGCTCGACGCGCTGGTATTCCGACTGCCAGCGATTGAAGAGCGCTTCCTCGCGAGCAACCGTCGCCCGGGCCTCGGCGACGCGAGCCTCGGCCGACGCCAGTCCCGCTTCGGCGACTTTGACGCCTGCTTCCGCTTGGGCGACTACCGACTTGACCAGTTCGATGCCCGCCTTCTTCTCGGCCATCTGTTCTTCCAGTTCGGGAACGTGCACCTCGCACAGCACCATTCCCTCATGGCTGACCCTTTCATCGCCCCCCTGACGCGAATTCTTTTCATCGCCTTGGCGCGGCCCGGTAACTCGGTCGCCGATATCCACTGCGACCTTGGTGACGTAGCCGGTGACGTTGGCATACAGCGGCGTCACCTCGTAGGCTTCGGTGCGGCCGGGCAGCTCGACCGTGCGAACGATCGTCTTCTTGCCCGGCGTGATCGGGGCGACGCGCATCGGCCTCTCAGCGCTGTTCGCATCGCTGGCGGCTTTGGGGGCGCTGGAAGGCACGCAGCCGCCCAGCGCGAACGATCCGGCGACTGCGGTCAATATTAGCATGCGCCGCAACCGCGCCCGCGACGAACAGCATTGGGCGAAACGGCCGGCGATACGGTTGGCGAAACGTTGGATCCTGCCAGTC
>JBQCEI010000021.1:0-2979 GCA_051960375.1 Aureliella sp.
CCGCCGTGTCCAACCGCTCGAGCTGGTCGAGCCGCCGAAAGGCCGCGGACCAACGTCGCGTGTGCCGGTGGACACCTGCCAACAACAGGTGCGATTCGGCGTCGCGCGGTGTGTCGGCCAGAATGGCTAGCAACAGAGATTCCGCCTCGAACCAGTTGCCGCGGAGATATTCGGTCTGGGCTTCAGCGAACCGGCCATCGCCGGCGACCGGTCCGGCGTCGGCCTGCAACTGGCCAAAATGCCAGTGACTGCGCACGGTAGCGACCAGCCAAAATGTCAGCATTGCCAACCAACAGAGGCTGACCAGCCAGTGGTAGAACCAGTCGGGCCAGACGAAAGTCGCGATTAGCAGAACGCAGAGACTCCAGCCGAACGCCAGCGCGGCGGCCAGCCCGGCCGCGCTGCCGCGCCACCAGGCTTGCGCCAGGCCTGGCCAAAAGCAACTTAAGCGATCCGGGGCGAGCATGAGGTCACATCGCTGCGTGGGGTGCCGGTGAGGAGAAGATGCTATCGCGTGTACTTGGTTGAAGGGCGGCGCGTCAAGGCGAGGATTTTTTACCGCGGAGGCGCGGAGAGCGCGGAGGAGGACGCGGAGAGAGATAGACGCGCTGAGAGAGAGAGCGAATGCTGGTATCATCTTTGACTTGGTCGGAGTTCTTCTTTTTGTCTTAGCCCTCAAACGAAAGATCGCGTATATGCCCAAAATAACCGTGGAAGGTGAAGGGACCTTTGAAATTGCCGATGGAAAGCGACTGGTGCTCGCGCTGGCCGAGGATGCCGGCATCGATCAGTTGCACGCGTGCGGCGGCAAGGCGCGCTGCACCACTTGCCGCGTCGAGTTCGTCGAAGGGGAGCCGGAGAAGATGACCAAGGCGGAGAAGGGGATCCTTGCCGCCCGCGGAGTCAGCGGCGTGCGCTTGAGTTGCCAGATCCTCTGCGACCACGACATGAACGTGCGAGCGATCAGCCGCCTGGAGGGTTCGGGCCGCAAAGACACTGGCAGCCCGGTCTCGCCCACGCTCGAGCCCGAGCCGGTGGAGTGGACAACGAAGGGATAAAGCTGCTAGAGAGCGGCTTTCTTGGTGTCTTTGTGTCTTGGTGGTTCAAAAAAACTACCCACGCCGACACAAATACACCAAGGAAGACCTGTAAAAACGAAAAAACGGCTCGTCAGATTTCTCCGACGAGCCGTTTCGTGTTGACGCATCTCGGGGCGTACTAGCCGTTAGCTAATTGCTTAGCGAACGTAGCTGGTAGCTTGAATGACGCGTCGATTGCTTTGCAGGTAAGCGCTCGGGTCGACAACCGGAGCGGGAGGCATCGGGGCAGCTTGGCCGTTAGCAGCCGGAGCAGCCGGAGCGACACCACCACCGCAGCTGTTGCAGCCACCGGCTACACCGCAGCTGTCGCAGCCCAGGTCGCAGCAACCGTTGTTGTTGCGATGCTTGAAAATCCGAGCCAGCAGACCGCAGTGGCGATGACCACCGCAACCGCAACCGGTATCGCAAGCAGGAGCACAAGCGTTTTCGCAGCCGCAGCTAGGAGCAGCGCAAGCACCGGCACATACATCAGCACAAGCCGGTTCGCAGCCGCAAGCTGGTTCGCAGCAGCCCGTGTCGCAGGCATTGTGATGGCCCTTGAGGTGGTGCAGCAGCTTGTGTCCTTTGTGCTTAGCCGAGCAGAGCAGCTCGTGCAGCGGACGGCGGCGCGGAGCGCAGCAGCCGGTGTCGCAGCTCGGAGCACAAGCGTTTTCGCAACCACAGCTCGGGCCAACGCCGCAGGCAGGTCCGCAAGCGTTTTCGCAACCACAGCTCGGGCCGACGCCACAAGCGTTTTCGCAACCGCAGCTCGGGCCAGCACCGCAGGCCGGGCCACAGGCGTTTTCACATCCACAGCTCGGGCCGACGCCGCAAGCGTTTTCAATTCCACAGCTCGGACCAGCGCCGCAGCCGGTATCGCAGCAAGTGCTGTCACAGCCTGCACCACGGAGGCCAAGCATGCGGTCCAGCAGACCATGGCCGGCGAAGCTTGGGGTACAGAGGCTAGCGCCGAGTACCAACGATCCAACAAGCATGTTCCATTTCATCGAGTCACAACTCCTAAGCGATGAACCACTTCCCTGGCATGGCTTGGCCTTAACGGGGGTGCAGTTGGCCGAGGCCGGTTTCGACGTACGAAGTCGCCGACGAAATCGCCCTCAAGCCGGAACGGCCACAAGCACTTGTCACTATTTCCGTGCGACGTGTGCTCGACTTCGTTGTGCCGTTGACGGTTACCACTTCTCGCTACGGGGCGAGAAATTGGTGTCCGCACCACCGAAGTTACGGCTTGATTCCGCAGTCACCATTGCCAGTCACCGGACGAGCCGTCCCTGGGCTCACTGGGTTATCCGATGCCTTGTACTCAAGCCTCATTCAACCGTCGGTTCACACCATCAAGGCTTGAGTAGTGAAGGGTATCGGCCAGCTTTCGAGAAACGCTTGAGCAGCGCAAGTCATTTTTGCATCAACGGCTTGCGCCGACGGGCGCAACAGAGACTGCCGCCTAGAGCGACTTTGCGGCCTGCGAAAACCCTGCCCCCAGGCGCCGGCTCCGCAGCCGCTAAAGTCGCGCCGCACAGCTTGCCTGAGCGGAAACTCCGCATGGGAGGAATCGGACGCTAGCAGCGACAAAAATATTTTTCCGCGTCGGGCAGGAGATGCACGCTGGGCCCATCAAACGACACCCGTGTTGGGTAGGATAGGAGCGAAGCGCGGCCGAGCAGGGCTCTAACTACGCGTTTGAGCGATGGCTTGGCCATAAAACCGCCCCTCACCCCCCGGCCCCCTCTCCCCGAAGCGGGGCGAGGGGGAGCAAAGGCAAACGCCGCGGGCTCGTTATGTGAATCTTCTCTCCCCCTCGCCCCGCGTCGGGGAGAGGGGGCCGGGGGGTGAGGGGCGGGTTTATGGCCAACCCATCGCGCCAACGCGTCGTTAGAGC
>JBQCEI010000022.1:0-2441 GCA_051960375.1 Aureliella sp.
TACGCGAACTCGTCCGCCGGTATTTTGCTGCTGCTCGTTTCGCTCACATCGCCGGCCTGGGGCGCCGATGGCAAAGCGGCAATCGTCAACGCTCGCGATTATCCCAATTTGCAAGCGGCGCTCGATGCGATTCCCGAACAGGGAGGCGAACTGCGTCTGCCGCCGGGAACGGTGGAGATCACTGAGCCTTTGCGGCTGGGCCGCGGCGATGTCCGCCTGATCGGAGCGGGCACTTCGACTCACATCGTCAACAAGAATGAATCGGGCCAGCCCGCGCTGATCGTTGCCCCGTCGGAAGACCAGCTCAAGAAAGACGCCAAGTCGCGGCTGTGGCGCATCGAGCTGACCGATTTCCGCATCACCGGCAATCCCAAGAGCGGCCATGGGATCGATGCCAAGCATGTCGACGAACTCTTGGTCGAAGGAGTCTCCTGCAGTTACCACGGCGGCCATGGGCTGCATATGAAAGATTGCTACGAAGATCCGCGGATCATCGGCTGTCTGTTCACTTACAACAAGGCCTGCGGCGTCTTGCTCGATGGCTGCCACGATATCGTCGTCAGCGCCAATCAGTTCGAAGAGGACGAAGATGCGCTCAAGTGCGTCGATTCTTTTAACCTCTGCATGAATGGCAACAACATCGACGATCACCTGCGGCACGGCATCATCATCGAGAACACTTACGGCTCGGTCGTCAGCGGCAACATGATTGAAGAATGCAACGGCACGGCGATCATCCTCGACCGCGACTGCTACGGCATCACGCTCAGCTCCAACGTCATCGCTCACCATCTCAAAGGAGGCATCGACCTCAAGGACGCATGGGGCTGCAGCGTCTCGGCCAACACGCTGGTGCTCGTGCACGAGTTCGGCGTGCGGGTGAGCGACGAAAGCGGCCGCTTGGCAATCACCGGCAACAACTTCAGCAACTCCTACATCGGCGGCAAGCTCAAACGCGAGAACGCCAAGCCCCCCAAGGATCCGATGCAGCTCGATGCCGGCAGCGGCATCTTCCTTGAAAGCACCGAGGATATCGCGATCTCAGGCAACCAGTTCAGCGGACTAGGCACCGCGGCGGTCAGCACTTCAGGCGACTGCCAGCGCATCGTCCTGCAAGGCAACCTCGCGGCCGAGTGCGGCAAGTTGCTCAAGGACGACGGCAAGAGCCCTTGGTTCGATCTCCGCAAAGCCAAGGATTCGGAAGCGAGCGGAAATATTCCGAAGAATCAGGTCGCCCAGTAACGCGTCGGTGAGTTGATCGTACTCGAATGGTGGTGCTCGTTTTCGAGCACGAGCACGAGCAACAGGACCAAAGGTCCGGCATTCCTTAGCCCAGCCCGGCAGGGCTGGGGTGGCTGAGCGTTTCGCGGAACGATTGCGATCGCAAGCGATCAGGCCAGCGGGCCAGGATCGCTTGCGTCCCCGAAATCCCAGCCCGCCGGGCTGGGCTAAGGAATCGCGGGCCTTTGGCCCTATTTCTCGTGCTCGTGCTCGTGCTCGAAAAACCATTGCCATCCGTTCACGTGCAATCACCCCTCACTTCGCCTCGATCAACAATTCGAGATTCCGAAAATTCTGCCAGCTGGCGTTGCTGGCGGCGTCGGGCAGGATGTGTTTTTCTGCCCGCAGGCGGAGCAGTTCGGCGATTGGGTCGGTGTGGCGGCTCAGGTACAACAACAGGAGCGTTTGGCTCATCACGTCCGAGTCGTTCCACTTTTCGTAGTACTGCTTGGTGCCGTCGACCAGTCGGTCGAAGTCGATCTCCATGTCGAGCGTAACAGGTCCTCGGTCGCCGCCAAACCGACCGATGTCGGCAATCATCTTGGCGTACAGCGCATCGCCGTCGGAGTGCTGGAGCGCGGCGGCCACGTTTAGCGCGTAAGCCTCCGTCATGCCGGGCTGGCCGTGCCAGCGAGGCAGCAAGTACTGCATGATCGCTCGATGCAGTTCGGCGTTTTCGGCATGTCGGCTCTTCGAGAGCTTAACTGCCAGTTTGCGCATCTCGTCCAGCGGAGCGTTGCCAGCCATGGCGATGGCAATTGCCGAAGCGTACGTGGCTGCGATCGTCTCGGAAGTATCGAGCAGCGGTTTCAAGTCCGCTGCGGCTTTCCGAATTTCCGTTTTGAACGTCTCCCAGCCGCGCTCGGACACCGTATCGGCGTAGCCACTTCCGCGGGCGTCCCACGCGCGCTCGAGGTGCCACTCAACGAGCAAGTTCGGCGCAAGATGTGACTTCGGAAACTTCTCGAGCATCTTTTCAGCTGCAAAGCGAGCGCGCTCCAGTCGATCGCTGCCCGACTCGGCATGGGCTCTGATGCAGGCGAGTTTGAGCACGTTGAAATACATATCGGCCGTTGCACCGGGATAGTCGCAGTGCTCGCGGAACTTGGGCTGTTCAAGATACGCGGTGATCGCTTCGAGTTGTCCGATGTCCAACTTCA
>JBQCEI010000023.1:0-2258 GCA_051960375.1 Aureliella sp.
AGAGCACGCGCCCAAAAACGGCTGGCCTAGCGGCTGTCGTCCCTTCGGGACTTGGTAATCATTTGGGCGATCCAACCGGCGGCTCGCGCCGCCGGCATGGGGCTGCCGTCCCTATCGGGACTTAAAACCAACCCTACACCAATGTCAAAACTCAAGGGGTGTCAGCCTACAAACTTCGAGGGCAAGAGCACTGGCAGAGCCAGTGCCACACCACTGCACGATGATCAATAGCTGACGCGGCGGACTTCGCCGACGACGTAGCCGGGGTAGCGCTGCATGGCTTGAGCGCTGGCTACGTTCGTGTTGGCCCCGGGGACGACGACCGACAGCGGATAAGCGTTGACGCCTGGGCGCGGATAGAGAGCCACTTCCCAGAGCTCGACCCCGCCCGGCGCGGCCGCCAGCAGCGCTAACTCGAGCTGAGCGATTTGCGTCTGCTGCTGAGCTTGCCGCTGTTGCTGTTCATACCCGCGGGCCTGGGCTTCGAGCAGGAAGCGTTCTTTGGCCTTGGCTTCTTCGTCGTCCTTGGCTTGGTTCCAGCGTTCCCAGCCCGGCTTGAGCAGCTCTTGATCGGTATCGGAAAACATGAAGAACGGAATCGCGTACTTGTCGCCGTTCTCCAGTTCGAGCACGACCCCTTCGACCGTGTACTTATGGGGCTGGTTGCCTTGCGACTGCAGCCACTTCTCTAGCTCGCGATTGGTTTCGATCGGCGTATCTTCGAAGTGGCTGACAATGCGCCGCACGACTAATTGATAGACCTCGGGAAAGTTTTCAAGCGGTCGATTGTTGACATAGGGTTGCGCTCGCTGCCGCCCGACCACGACATCCTTGCGGATATAGTCGACCACCCGACCGGAAGCCTGGTAGCCGCGGCGGAAAGTCCACGTCTGCATTCGCTTGGCCTGAGCCTGCGTTTCGCTTTCGGCTTCCTTGCTGCGGAGATACTCCTGATCCTTCTCGGACAGGTCTTTGATTTTGATCGCGACCAGGCGACCGTTCTTTCTTTTGATCACCGCCTGATCGGCGCTGCGGGCGAGCAAGTCGCCGACGACCGAGTATTTGCCGGAGGCGTCCTGCCACGTCCGTGCATGAACGACCCCGCCGCCGAGAAGCACCACCGTCAGACAAACCACTCCCAGCTTGAACATAAGACACTTCCTCGCGATCCAGTTGGCCCCGGACTCTCACGCTACCGCTCAAAATATCCGCACGGCGAGCGCCGACGCAACCAATTTGCACGCTCCCCCCTCTGCGTCCTCTTGTCTTCCTCTGCGTCTCTGCGTGAACCTCCGTCCACCGCAGGCCGGTAGAGCGACACCCCGCCGCCGCTTGACGCCCCTTGGTTTTCGGCTAGCCTAAAATGAAATTTTGACTGGCCAAAACTAAGCATCTCTCATGAATCGCTCGAACGCCGGCGCCGAAACCACGGACGCCAGCCGCAATCCGTTGTCGGTTCGCGACTTGACGGTGGCTTACCATCGCAAGCCCGTGCTGTGGAACGTGTCGGTCGATATTCCACCGGGCAGTCTCGTCGGCCTGGTCGGCCCCAACGGCGCGGGCAAGAGCACGCTGCTCAAAAGCGTCGTCGACATGGTGCCGCGCGTCTCGGGGCAAGTGCATATCTTCGGCCAGCCGTATCGCCAGAGCCGCAGGCGGCTGGCCTATGTGCCGCAGCGTGAGAGCGTCGATTGGGACTTTCCCGCCACGGCACTCGACGTCGTGCTGATGGGCACTTACGGCCGGCTGGGCTGGTTCAAGCGCGTCGGCCAGGCCGAGCGCACCGAAGCGCTAGCGGCGCTGGCGCAGATGGAAATCGATCACCTGGCCAAGCGGCAAATCAGTCAGCTCTCCGGCGGACAACAGCAGCGGACCTTTCTGGCGCGAGCCCTCGTCCAACAAGCCGATCTGTATTTGATGGACGAACCGTTCGCCGCCGTCGATGCGGCCACCGAGAAAGCGATCGTTCAATTGATGCGCCAGCTTCAAAGCCAAGGCAAGACGATCATCGTCGTGCATCACGACCTGCATACCGTTCCCGAGTACTTCGATTATCTCGTGCTGCTGAACTTGCGGCTGGTCGCGGCCGGACCGATGGAAGAGGTCTTTACGAAAGACAACTTGCACAAGACCTACGGCGGCAAACTGACCTTGCTCGATGAAGTCGGCGAAGCGATGCGCCGCCGCGAACCGCGAGCCACGCCATGAACACGCATGCATGGAGCAGCGCTGCCACCGCCGTTTTCAGTTGGCTGGCT
>JBQCEI010000024.1:0-5001 GCA_051960375.1 Aureliella sp.
CGTCGTAGTTCGCTCAAGGTCAGGTCGGTCGTGGGCTCTTCTTGCCGGCGGAGTTCTTTGACTTCAATGCCGGTGCGTCGCGAAACGGTTCGCAACGACAATCCCTGCTGAGCTCGCACTTCGCGCACGCGGTGCAGCGCTGGTTCGGGCTTGGGTGTGCCGTCGGCGGACTTGCCAGAGCCTACGGTCTTCGCTGAATTCAGTGCGGATTGGCCGCTGTGCGCCGGGGCGCCAGCTTGGGGAACCAGAGACAAGGACTGGCTGCCATCGAGGCCAACCGAAGGAGACGCCGTATGCATTCCAAACAACCCCCTTGCGTGCCGATAACTTCTCCCACCACTGAGAGAACGGGCGGGCGGCACATCCCCGACACGATAGCGGATTAGAGCCCCCGTTCGGATCGAAAGTTCCGAACATTTTGGCCGCAGTGGGCAAAACCGCCGCGGCACTTCTCACTGTACGCATCAGGGGGCCGAGAGAAAAGCCGCGCCGAACCACCAAATTTAGGACCGCTGTCCCCTCTGCACGGCAGATTACGGCTTGGCAATCAATCTATTGAGACTTCCGCTAGCAAAGCCTTCGAGGTCGAGCGTCACAAAACGGAAGCCTAGATCGCCCAGCTTGCGGATCAAGCGCTCGCGCGTGGTGCGCTCGATTAGGAGCGGCAATTCGGCCACTGGAACTTCGATGCGGGCCAGTTCTCCTTCGTGCAATCGCACGCGAAAGCGCGTGAAGCCGAGCTGGCGCATTTCGGCCTCGGCCGCTTCGACTCTCTCGAGTCGCTCGGGAGTGACTGCTACGCCGTAGGCAACGCGCGATGCCAGGCAGGGGCTGGCCGGCTTGTCGGCCACCGGCAGTTGCCAGCGAGCAGCCAGGGCGCGCACGCCCGCTTTATCGATGCCCAGTTCCGCAAGCGGGCTGCGGACTCCGTACTCGCCAGCGGCTGCAAGGCCGGGCCGGTAGTCGCCCAGATCGTCTCGGTTGGTGCCGCTGAGAATCCACCAGCCCATGTCGCGGACTTCCGGCATCGCCTGCAGCGACTGAAAGAGATGCGATTTGCAATGAAAGCATCGCTGCGAATCGTTCTGCATGTAGGCCGGATCGGCTCCTTCGCCGGTGGCCACCAAACGATGCTCGATGCCGATTTGACGAGCCACCTCGGTCGCGCCGTCCAGTTCGAAGCGGGCCAGGCTGGCGCTGTCGGCCGTGGCGGCGATCGCTCGCGACTGCAGCGCGTCGCACGCTGCCTTGGCGACCACCGCGCTATCGACTCCTCCGGAGAACGCGACGACCGCGCCGGGACAAGCTGAGAACCAGACGCGGAGTTCCTGTTCGAGTGCAGCCGCATCGCGACTGGCTGAGCCACACTGCGCTAAGCTGCTCCGTGCTGTGCCGGTTTCTCTGGAGCCGGTATGCGGGGCCGGCTCGCCAGGCTGAGATGCGTTCATTCCCGATCAGCCTTGATCGTCTTGTTCCTTGGAGAATGGTTCCATCACTTTGGTGTTCCGCTCGACAGCGATGACGACGGTCCGCTGTTGGACGCCGTCGCGCGAGCAAGCCACTGCCGGTAGCACTTGTCGGCGATCGGGGAACGGCAGGCGCATCGAGAACGTTCCGTCGCTCCGCAGCTTCACCGGTTCGCCGTTGAGCGTGACGAAGCCGTCGGGGACGGTCGAGCCGTAGACATACAGTTCGACTTCCAGATCGAAGTGGAAACCTCCGTGGCGGCGGAAGGCGGCTTCGGCTCCTGAGCCGTACTGGGCCAGTTGCGGTCCGCCCATCGAGCGCTTGAGGCGATCTTCGAACACTTCTTGCAGCTCGGTCGTCTCTTGCTCGTTGTCGTACCCGCCGCTCAGAGCAAACACGCGTTCGGCGTCGCGGGCGATGTCGCTCCAGTGGTCGTCCACTCCATCGGTCGTCCCGGGAGTCGGCGTGCGAACGATGTTGCTCTTGGCCAGCATATGAAAGCGGTTGCCCGAAAGGTAACCGATCATGACGCGGAAGCGGCCGGGCGTTCCGTTCAGATCGATGTACCAGTTTCGGACACCGCCGTGTATGACGATATCGCGTTCGATCGTTTCCGCGGCGCTGGTCGTGCCGCTGTCGTCCAGCCGCAGCACGCGAAGCACTGGCTGGGCGTGGTGCCAATACTCGGCCATTGCCGCTCGCGCTCGCTCGACGGCCCGACGCGTGATGTCCCAAGTGACTTGCAGCCAGTAAGCGTCGCGGACGACCAGCACGATGCGGTCTTTTTGCTTCTGCTCGTCGACCGCTTCGATCTTCTTGGCCTCCGTCGTGGCGCTGGAGAGGTCCTTGGTCGACTCGCGCTGGGTTTGCAGTTCGCGAATGCGCTGCAGGACCGCCGGGCTGGTTGGCGGCTGCGACGGGCGGCTGGGCGACTTCTTGGTCGCCGTCTTGGCGGCCGCTGCAGCCGATTTGCCAGCCGGAGCGCTCTTCAGCGCCGAACCGCTCGGCGAGCCGTTGACCGGCTTTTCAGCGGCTTTGTGCGAGCGCGATTCGAGCTTGCCTTCCTTCTTCGAGTCGCCGCGCGGCGCCTTGCCGGCGGAGAGAATCTTGCTCGCGGCCGCTTCTTTCTTCAGCTTGCTGCCGGGCTTGGCCGAGGGCGGTTTGACCGCGACCGGTTTGCTGGCGGACTTGACCGAGACTCGGGCAGCCACAGCGACCGACTTCTTGGTCGTCTTGCGACCCGATCCGGCGGCGCTTTTGGAAGCGGCGGCCTTGGCCAGCGAACCCTTCGAGGCGGTCTTCTTGGCGGTTCCCTTCGCAGTCGCCTTTGCCGAGGAGGCCTTCTTTTGCTTGACGATCGCTGCAACCAGCTGATCTTTGCTCAGCGCGTTCCAACCGCTGACGCCCAGACGCTTTGCCATCTGCGCCAAGTCGTTCTTGGTCTGAGTTTTGAGGTCGGCGGACGTGATCAATATCAAGCTCCCCAATGGTTCGGCACGACGTGCGCTGGCGGCTTTGCGCTCTGCCCGAAACGAAGGCTGGCTATCTTGAGTGGTTGGAAGGTCGGTTGAAAATGCGCTCGGCCGGAAACCAGTCGAATGGAAACCGGTCGATCGGAATTGCGGTACGCTGGCCCTTACGTGCCGGGTAGTGGCCCGGTTCACCCACGCGGCTGCCGAATTAATCTAGCTCGTCGATCTGGCCTAGCCTGCCCCCGAGGGCCGAACGGCCGGCCGCAGATCCGGACAGCTCGACCGGCGAACTTTATGGCAGGACCGGCATCGGCTCGTTTCGACAGGCCGCCAGCCCGGGGGCGGTGCGCCGCTCGGGAGGGTGTGGTTGGTAACCGTTCGGGCTGGGTGGCATGCGGGCTGGCGCTCGCCGCTCACCTGCACAGCGGACACTCACCAGTATGCCAAAAGAACGAGCATTTTGCTAGATTGTAAACAGATGTCCACCGGGAAAGAATTGCGCGAAACCCGCGCGAAAAACGATCGTAAGGCCTCTCCGGGCAAAGGCTTGCGAAAACAGAGCGCATCGAGCCGGCGCGGCGTGCACAGTCGGCATAAGCGCCGCAGTCCATGCCTTTGGAATGCCGGACCATCCGAAAGGGTAGCATTAGCGGGGCGAAAAGCGGCCTTGTGGGCACGCTTACGGATGGTGCGGTCGAGTCCCTCTCCGCGCTCCCCGCGTCCTCCGCGGTAAAAAAACGGCGCCCGGGCTCTACGCCGGGATCGAGCGGTGGAAGTGTACATGCTTCCACTTGCCGTCGATTTTCTGCCACACGCGGGTTTCCTCGACTGCCTTGGTGACCGGGGGCGCGCCGGCGTCGACGACTTGCGTCAGCCGGGTGTAGCAGACGATGGCGACGTCCCCCATGATGCGGACGTGCGGCGAGGCCATCGTCGTGTTGACGCGCTTGCCGGGACCGGCCGGCTGGCCGTCGAAGTAAAACTGATGAAATGCCAGCCCCTCGACGACATGGCCGCGAGCTTCGGGCTCGAAGCAGGTGAGCGATTCATCGCACAGCTCGGCGTACGCCTGCCAGTTTCCTTCTACGATGCTGTCGAGCAGACTCTGGCTCAGGTTCAGTAACGCGTTACGCTCGCTCATGTTCCTCTTTCTGTGTCGATGCTGATGATCTGCGCGCCAATCGGCTGCGGCCGGCGACTTCGATCGGCCAATTCGGACGGCCGGCGATGGCGACGATCTGCCGTCCCCAGTGCAACATCATCGCCTCTGCCATCGCCAGTTCCGACTTGCGATCGCGCTCGGGCGAGCCGTTGCCATTGCTTTCGAGCTCACCGTTCTCAAGCTCACCGTTCTCAAGCCCACCATTCTCAAGCGCGCTGCTGTCGCTGTTATTGCTTTCGGCAGCGGCGTTGCCTGTGGCGGCGGTGGCGGCAGCATTTTGTTCTGCGAAGGCATGCGGGTCAACGGGCCGGCCGAACGTTATGCGCACCCGAGCCGGCATGAACAGCGGGCTCCAGACCTCGCGGCGATACGGGCTGCCGGCGATGTGCAGCGGGATCATCGGAACGCCCGCGCGGACCGCCACCAAGGCAGCTCCCGGGCGAATCGAAACCAAGGGGCCGGGCGTGTGATTCAAGCGTCCTTCGGGGAACATCCCGACCAACCGTCCCTCTTTGGCCAGCCGGATCGCTTGCTTGGTGGCGCCGGTATCGATGCCGCTGCGATTGGTCGGAATGACTTGCAGAGCTTTCAGCAGCGGCCCGAAGAAGATGTTCTGGCAATACTCCTTGGCAACCATCCAGTGCACGCGGCGGCCGGCCGACAGTTGCACGAAGAAGGGATCGACGCTGCTGCGGTGATTGGCGACCAGCACCGCTCCGCCGCGCATTTCCGGCGGCGGGCTGTTGGTGAAATGCACTCGCCAGACGATCCGGCCATAGAGATACGTCGGCGCATAGAGCAAGTCTTCCCCGAACGTATACGGCGAGCGACGCGTCTGCAGCAGCATGTAGCCCAAGGCCACCGCCACCAGGATTCCCAACCAAACCACCGCGGCCAGCG
>JBQCEI010000025.1:0-2487 GCA_051960375.1 Aureliella sp.
ATTTCACGCCGAACATCGGCGGCGCTTCGGCTATGCGCGATCGAGTCGAGCTATCGAGCTGGTCGCCGTGCGAGCCGAGATGACGCTGCCGTCGGCCGATCGACTTGAAAGTGCTCGACCAGTGGCAGAGCAGCTGCATCGCCAATTGCCGCTGACGAATTCGGAACCTCTGTGGTCGCGCGGCGATTGGCAAACAGTGCCGCACTGCCCGCGCAGCCGTCTCACGCCTGGAACGCGACTAACTGGGCCAGCCGTCGTGCTCAGCCCCGGATCGACGCTGGTGATCGCCGCCGATTGGCAAGCGGAAACGCTCGCCGACGGTTCGCTGCATCTCACGCGAGCCCAGCCGATTCCGCACACCACCGAAAACACGGTCGATGAAAACACGGCCGATGAAAACACGCGCAGTCGAAAACTTGAGCAAGCGGCGGCTCTGCCTGCGATCGTTTGCGATGACGAGGCCCAGCGCGATCCGGTGGCAGAAGCGGTCTTTGCGCAGCGGCTGGCTGCGATCGCCACGCAGATGGGATTGGTGCTGCAGCAAACCGCGCTGAGCGTCAATGTGAAGCAGCGCCGCGATTTCAGCTGCGCGGTTTTCGATGCTCGCGGGCGGATGCTGGCCAGCGCGCCGCATGTGCCAGTGCACCTCGGGGCAATGGGCGCGACGGTGCGAGCGGTGATGCAGCGCTTCCCCGATCTGGCACCGGGCGAAGTCGTGATCACCAACGATCCCTATCAAGGCGGCTCGCACCTGCCCGACGTCACGGTGATCAGCGCAGTGTATCCAGAGGGGCAGAGCCAGCCGGCGATGTTCGTGGCCAATCGCGCCCATCATGCCGACATCGGCGGACTTGCCCCAGGCAGTATGTGCGTCATGGCGACCAAGCTCGGCGAAGAAGGTGCGATTATCGAACCGCTCAAGTTGACTGCTGCCGAGTGCGGCGAACTGGTGCGGCTGCGCGATGTGCTCAGTTCTGCCCCATGGCCCCCTCGGAACATCGAAGAGAACCTGGCCGACATTCGCGCGCAGCTCGCCGCCAACGCCCGCGGCATTCTGCTGATCGGCGACTTGGCCAGTCGCAACGGTTGGAATGCCATCGCGCGGCTCGCTCAAGCGGTGCTGTGCGTTGCCGAACAGCGCGTGCGCAACTTCGTCGGCACACTGCCTCGCGAGACGCGCCAGTTTGCCGATGCGCTCGACGATGGAACAGTCATTGCCGTCTCGATCAGTCCGACTGCCGACCAGCGATTGCGGATCGACTTCAGCGGGACCGGTCCGACTTCGCCGACGAATTTCAATGCGAATCCATCGATCGTTACCGCGGCGGTGATCTACGTGCTGCGGTGTTTGATCGCTGACGATCTGCCGCTGAACGAAGGCATGCTGGCGGCGATCGATTTGCATATTCCTACGGGACTGCTCAACCCAACGCCCGCAGTGCACATCGGTGAGAGTCCGGCCGTGGCGGCGGGTAACGTCGAGACGTCGCAGCGCGTCGTCGATGTGCTCTTGGGAGCGTTCGGTGCGGCCGCGGCCTCGCAAGGCACGATGAACAATTTTCTGTTCGGCAACGAGCGGTTCGGATTTTATGAAACGATTTGCGGCGGGGCGGGAGCGACCGAGGGTTGTCCCGGGGCCTCCGCCGTGCATACTCACATGACCAATACGCGGCTGACCGATCCCGAGGTGCTCGAATCGAAGTATCCGGCGCGTCTGATCCAGTTCGGCTTGCGGCGCGGCAGTGGCGGCAACGGCAAGTGGCCCGGTGGCGACGGCGTCATTCGCACGGTTCAGTTTCTGGAACCAGTCGAAGTTTCGCTGCTGACATCGCGGCGCGGCCCACAGCGGCCCTACGGGCTCGCCGGGGGCCAGCCTGGCACCGCTGGCGCGAACACGCGTATTGGGCTCGACGGTCAGCGCAGCGAGCTGCCAGCGGCCTGCCACGTGGCCCTCCAGGCAGGCGAAGCGATCGAAATTCAAACACCCGGCGGCGGAGGCTTCGGCCCAGCATGAACGACAATGAACTCGAACCTTGGGTGATCGTGCTGGGCGACGACGACCAGCGTCGCTTGGCCATGTGGCGGCTCTCGGGAACCGATCAGCCCGCGCTGGCCCTCTTCTCAGCCGCCGCCCAGGCCGAGCAGTACGCCGCTGCTCACCTCCAGAGGCCCTGGCACGTGACGCAGCCCCCTCGCACCTCGCTGCTAAAGATCATGATCGAGTGCTACCGCCAGCAAGTCGAACTGGCCGTGCTCAACCCGACCGAAGACTCCGCCCAGCGCATCTTCAAACTCCGCGACGTGTTGCGGGCAGCGCGGCAAGAGCTGGCGTAAAGAATTGAGGCGAGTCAGGGATTATCGGTGCGTCTGAAGACCCCTCACCCCCGAATCTTCTCCGCGATGCGGGGCGAGGGGGAGAGGATTTTTAGAGCGCGTGCGCAACTCTTTTCTTCTCTTCCCCTCGCCCCGCTTCCGGAAGAGGGGGCC
>JBQCEI010000026.1:0-2215 GCA_051960375.1 Aureliella sp.
GATTTTTCGGGTTGAGTTTGGAATTCGTTCTCATTCACCATGACGCGCAGCAACAGCCAGCCGCCGGGTGCGTGGCCAGGCGGCTGGTCGGCGGAGGAAAGACTCAAATCATTTCTTTGATCTTGTCTTTGAAGATGGTCGAGATGATCCTGCTGGTGTCGGCTTCGCCACGGGCCATCGACCGCGCGAACTCGTAGGCTTGTTCGACGGTGACTTCTGGCGGCATCGGCGGCTCGTACGGATCGACCAGCGCCTCGACCAGCGCCGGCCCCGGCGCCGACAGCGCCTGTTCGAGCACCTGGCCGCAATCGGCCGGTTCGACGATGCTCAAGCCCATCATGCCGCAAGAGCGGGCGATGCCGGCGAAATCGATCGGCTGCAAATCGCAGCCGAACTCGGGGTTGCCGAGCATGACCATCTGCTCCCACTTGATCTGACCGAGCGTGTTGTTCTTGATCACGATGATCTTCACCGGCAAGTTGTATTTGACGACCGTTGCCAGCTCACCGAGCATCATGGTCAGTCCGCCGTCACCAGCGAAAGCGATCGAAGGGCGTCCCGGATGCGCGAAGGCTGCCCCGATGGCATACGGCAGCGAGCATCCCATCGTCGCCAGCGTTCCCGAGATCGAATGCAATTGCCCCTTCTTGACCGAGATATGCCGCGCCCACCAAGTCGCGATCGAGCCCGAATCGCACGAGACAATCGCGTTGGCCGGCAGGCGCTGGCTGAGTTCATGAGCCACGCGCTGCGGCTTCATCGGCTTGTCTTCGCGCTGAGCGCGGTCGAGCATCAGTTCGCGCCACTCCCGCATGCCGGCCTGAGCCGACTCGAGGAAGCTGCGATCGGACCTGCGCTTCAGCAGCGGCATCAGCTTCTGGAGCGTCTTGCGCGTATCGCCCACCAGTCCGACCTCCACCGGATAGCGCAGGCCGATCCGCGCAGGGTCGATATCCAGCTGTACGCCGCGGGCAGTCCCAGGGCTGGGCAAAAATTCCATGTACGGAAACGACGTGCCGACCATGAAGAGCGTGTCGCAGGCCTTGATCGCCTCGTGCGACGGTTTGGTGCCGAGCAAACCGATGCCGCCAGTCGTGTACGGACTGTCGTCAGGTATGCATGCTTTTCCGAGCAGCGGCTTGATCACCGGCGCACCCAGCATGTCGGCTAAAGATTCAATTTCATCGCCGGCCCCCACCGCGCCGCGCCCGGCGAGGATGACGATCTTTTGACCTTCGCCGAGCACATCGGCGGCGCGCCCGAGATCTTCGTCGCTGGGCAACGCTTGGCGGAATGCTGGCACGTTGGATGTATGCCGCGGCAGATTGCGACTGCTGCGATCAGTCGCCACTTGCGACTGAAAGTCGACCGGGAAGCAGATATGCGCCACGCCGCGCTGCGAGAGCGCCTTGCGGCACGCCAGGTCCGCGACATTGTGCACATGGGCCGGGCCCATGATGCGCGTGGAATACACGGCCACGTCTTGGAACACCCGATCCAAGTCGACATCTTGCTGTGAATGCGTATCGATCAAATCGTGGAAGTGATGTCCAGTGATCGCCAACACGGGCTGGCCGTCCATTTTGGCGTCATAGAGACCATTAAGCAGATGGATACCGCCGGGACCCGACGTCGCCAGGCAAACGCCGAGGCGACCCGAGTATTTTGCATAGGCGCAAGCGTTGAAGGCGGCCGCTTCTTCATGCCGCACTTGGACAAAACGTATCTTGTCGGATCGAATCCGCAGGGCTTCGATGATTCCGTTGATACCGTCGCCCGGCAGACCAAAAATCACTTCGACGCCCCAGTCGATCAGAGTCTCGATGAGGATATCTCCGCCAGTATGTGCCATTGCATAGTCCTTCGAGCTGATGGAATCATGCGGTCGTAGATTGCTAAAGGCCAGGGCAACAAACGGCGAGCCAAACGGAAACGAAAGATGTTTGCGTGCAACAATTTGCAGCCATGCAAATGGTTGCAGGATGGCGCTGTGGCGGTGTGATAAGAATTGAGTTTCGTGTTAGTGCATTCGATCTAAAAGGCGCTCGTTATGAGCCCATTTGTAACCCGACGCGTAAGCGAGGGACGAACCCGCCACAACGGCCCGACAAACCATGCTTCTGAAGACCCCTCACCCCCGACCTCTTTCCCCGAAGCGGGGAGAGGAGGGAGAAGATTTGATTCGTACTAGCGCTTGTCTTGTATTCGCTCCCCC
>JBQCEI010000027.1:0-6998 GCA_051960375.1 Aureliella sp.
GGTCCTGCAAGCAGCGCCGCAAACGTCGGACAAGGTAACCAGTATGACCGACCGCAAAGTCAAGCCATCATCGCGCACGAGCAAGCCGCGCTCTTCGGCCTCGAAGATGCCCAAGCAGCACGCGGCAAACGCCACCAAACAGACCAAACGATCTGCAAGCGGCGTTTCGAAAGCAACCAAAGGGGAAGCGACCATGGCCGGGCGGGCGCAGCATGAGCAGGCCAGCGGTGAAGCGGCTTCGCGGCTGATCGACCAGCGGATACGCGATCTGGCAGGATGGCGCGGTGAGACTTTAGCCCGCATGCGGTCGTTGATCCTCGAGGCCGATCCCGAAGTGGTCGAGGAGTGGAAGTGGCGAGGCACTCCGGTCTGGTCGCACGACGGAATCATCTGCACCGGCGAGACGTACACGAAGGTGGTCAAGCTGACTTTTGCGCAGGGAGCCAAGCTCGACGATCCCAAGCGACTTTTCAATTCGAGCTTAGAAGGCAATACGCGCCGCGCGATCGACATCCGCGAAGGAGAAACAATCGATGCCAGTGCGTTCAAGCAACTGGTGAAGGCCGCTGTAGCGCTCAACGGCTCGACAGCTAAGAAGACGAAGCCCAATAAGAAAGAGGCTCGGCCGATCAAGCCGCAGACAGACGACAAAGCGGCTGTGGTGTTGCTAACCGGAGGCAATCCGCAGATTGCCAAGGCGGATGGCGACGCGCCAGTGCAAGCCTACATAGCTGCGATGCCCGGCTGGAAGAGCGACCTCGGCAAGCGGCTCGATGCGCTGATCGAGCGCAACGTGCCGGGCGTCCGCAAGGCGGTCAAGTGGAACTCGCCGCTGTACGGGGGCGAAAGCGAGGGGTGGTTCCTGTCGTTGCGAGTTTTCACGCACTACGTCAAGGTGACCTTCTTCCGCGGCACATCGCTGCAACCGATGCCGCCAGGCGGCACCGACCGCAGCAGAGACGCTCGCTGGATCGACATCCGCGAAGGGGACCCGCTAGACGAAGCGCAGTTGTCGGCCTGGATTAAACAGGCGGCGGCCCTGCCCGGCTGGTCCCCGTAGGCCGGCTTCCGCACTGGTCACAGTTGCGATCTCTTGGAACCCGACGCGTAAGCGAGGGACGAACCCGCCACCGCCGCCAACCGCGGGCTAACGCCCTGCGGCTAATGGATCCGCCAGCACGCGGTAGCGTCCGGCGGCCTGCGGTAACCGCGGACTACCGCCCAGCGGCTGATGTTCGATGGACAGAACGGGAGTGGATGGGAATCGAACCCACCTAAAACCTGCAGGCAGGTTTTACAACGGGTTTGAAGCCCGCGGCCGCCACCAGGCGTACTGACACTCCCCTGCGCGGATTCAAGCGACAATCGTACTCAATCAAGGCATCGATTCACACGTGCGCCGCGGCCACTGTGATCGCCTCGGCGAGGCGCCGATCCTGGCTCGGCAGCACCGAGCGCAGATCGATTAAGAGCTGACCCTTGTGCAGTCGACCGACGACCGGTGGCCGGCCTGTGCGCAGCCGCTCGGAAAGCTGCTGCGAACTCCAGCGCTCGCTTCGCAGCGCCACAGCGAGACTCGGCAAGCCGCGGCTCGGCAGCGTTCCACCGCCAAGGTACGATGTGACCTCCACCAGGTCAACCTGCAGCAGCTCACGGTCAAGCTGCGCAGCGATCGCCTGTCCGCGGTAGGTCAGTTGCTCAAGCCCGGCAGCCGCCATTTGCCACAGCGGCAACTCGCGGGCGGCCCGCTCCGGAGTGCGCATCGCGATGAGTGTCGACCAGAGCGCGGCCAGCGCCATCTTGTCGACGCGCAGTGCTCGTGCGAGCGGGTTGGCCGCCATGCGTTCGATCAGCTCGCGGCGTCCCACGAGAATGCCCGCTTGCGGACCGCCGAGCAGCTTATCGCCGCTAAACATGATGAGGTCGGCACCGCTATCGATCGACAGCCGAGCGACCGGCTCGCCATCGGCTGCTGAACTTGGCAAGCCCAACATCGCCGGATCGAATAGCGCGCCGGAACCGATGTCATGCATGACCGGCAGCTGAGCTTTGCACCCGAGCGCCGCCAGTTGCTCGATGCCGACTTCGGCCGTGAAGCCCGAGAGTTGATAGTTCGACGGATGAACTTTTAACAGCGCGCCGGTCGATGGGCCGATCGCCGCTTGATAATCGCTCAGGCGCGTCTTGTTGGTCGTGCCAACTTCGACGAGCTGAGCGCCGCTGGCGGACATGATTTCTGGCAATCGAAAGTTGCCGCCGATTTCGATCAGTTCACCGCGCGAAACGATCACTTGCTTGTCTTTGGCGAGGGTGCTGAGGGCGAGCAGCAGGGCGGCTGCGTTGTTGTTGACGACCAGCCCGCTTTCGGCGCCGGTGAGTTCGCACAAGAGTTCCTGGACGCAGTCCGATCGCTGGCCGCGGCGACCGGTGGCTAGATCGATCTCTAGCGGCGTGTATCCGCAACACGCTTCGCGGACGGCCTCGATCGCCGCTTCGCTCAGCGGGGCGCGACCCAGTCCGGTATGCAGCAGAATGCCCGTGCCGTTGATCGCCTCGCACAGCGGCGGTTGCTCGCTTCCGAGTAGACGCGCTTGCACTCTTTGCAGCAACAGTTCGCGCGAGACCGGTTCGAGATCGCCACTCTCAATGGCATGGCGCTGTTGCTGAATCACCGCGCGAACCGCTTCGATAACGGTAGGCCGCGAGAAGCGTTCAATCGACTCGGCCAATGCATCAGCGCTGGCCAGCTCGTGCACCGACGGCAATGCGGCATAGAGGCTTGACGTCGAAACGGATACTTCGGCCTTGGTTTCGGGTGAAATGATTCTTCTCCGCGTTCTCTGCGCTTCAATGCTCTGCGTCTCTGCGTTAAAAAACGACGCGCCGCAAATCGCCATCGCGGCGCGTCAAGCCGATGCGGTCGAGGTAAGCGCACAGCGGCAAAGCGAGCTTGCGACTCAGCCCGAGCTGGTCGCGAAACTGGCTCACCGTGAAACCGGGCGAGCCGCTCCACTGCTCGCGGACGAGGGCCCGCATTGCCTGTTCGCCGCTGTGAAGCAGATGCAATCCGTCACCGATGTGGACGAGCGAGCCATCTGCCAAAGCGTGTTCCAGCAAGGTTCGCACTTGGCGTTCGGAACAGCCTAGTGCCATAGCCAGTTCGGCGGCCGTTACGGGGCGCAGCTCAGCCGAGGCGAGTTCCGCGAGCAACTTCTCATGCAGCAGCGCCAATTCGTCGGGCAAGCGCGGTTTGAGGTTGGCATGCGCAATTGCGCCGCGTACATCGACCAGTGCGCCGCGACCGAGCAGTCGCTCCACCACCGCTTCCATCGTAGCTGGCTCTGCAGTGCTGCCGGCCGCCTGCACAACCTGGGGCCGTGGAAACGAGGGAGCGAGTGGCTCGGCAGCGTGAAGTCGTTCGGCGCAACGCAGCACCTTCTGCTCGAGTCCCGAACAAACGTCGGTGTGAATCCAGCGCGCGGCCCGAGTTCCACCGGAGAGTTCGACAAGGCGGCCGGCGGCTTGTAGCTTCGCGATCGCAGCCTTGGCCGTTCGCAGCGACAAGCCCGCATCGCGGCACAGATCCAAATCGTTCCAGGGCTTGGCTGCGAAAAGGTAGATCGCCGCGTCGGCTCTGCGCAGCGGATCACTCGACTGCAACTCTCTCACCTTGGCGATGCGCGCGAGTTGACGCCGGTGAAGCGGACTCGCAACCGGTTGCAGCACACGTCCGCCGGCGATCGTTGCCATCGGCGAGGGTTCGCGAATGACCAGCGGCTGGCCGCAGACCGCCAGCGTATCGCTGGCGCAGCGGAGCTGAGCCAAGCCGCTCGTGCCGCTTTCGAGCGAGGCGCCTTCGAGCAACTCGACCTGCACCATCACTTCTTGCGTGCCGATGTGCAGCCGCTGCGTCGAGCGATGCTTGATCGGCCGCGGACTGTCAGCGAGCACCTCCAGTTCGACCGTCAGTAGTCGCGACGGGCGAAGATAACCAGGTGTCGCCAGTTCATGTCCGCGCTGGATCTGTTCATGATGGACGCCGCCAAGGTTCACGGCGGCTCGCTGGCGACAGCGCACCGAGTCGGCGCTTTGGCCGTGATGCTCGAGCGCTCGCGCGGTCACGATTCTTTGCGATGGAAGCCACTCGAGCGGCTGGTCGGCTTCGAGCGTTCCCGACCAAACCGTTCCGGTGACGACAGTGCCTCGGCCAGCGACGCTGAAAGCGCGGTCGATCGGCAAGCGAAACACGTCGGCTCGCTCGTCGACGTCGACGCTCTCGGCAACTGCTTGCAGCGCCGCTCTGAGCTGCTCGAGCCCGACCGGCTGGCCGTCGCGTGGAACCGCCGTGCGCACCAACGGAGCATTTTCGAGGAAGGTGCCCTCGACGAGTCTCTGCACATCGTCTTCGACCAGTTCGAGCCACTCCGGCTCGACACGATCGGTCTTCGTTAGAGCGATCACGCCGTGGCGAATTCCGAGCAAACGCAAGATGTGAAGATGTTCACGCGTTTGGGGCATGACCGAATCGTCGGCCGCAATCACCAGCAGCGCGAGATCGATTCCTACAGCGCCAGAGAGCATGTTGCGAATGAAGCGCTCGTGGCCCGGCACATCGATGATTTCGAACTTCGCGCTCCCCAGGTCGAGAAACGCAAAGCCGATGTCGATCGTCAACCCCCGCCGCTGTTCCTCGGGCAGCCGATCGCAGTCGATTCCAGTGAGTGCGCGTAGCAACGTCGTCTTGCCGTGATCGATATGGCCGGCCGTGCCGAGGACCAACTGACGGGCTTCCACCGACACTTCGGCGGCCGCTTCGGGTGCTCGCTTCATCGTTGGCTTGAAGGTCTGCAAGCGTTCGGTCACCGTGTTGCCTCAATCGCGATCATTTTGTAACCCGACGCATAAGTTTTGAAGTTGCGCTTTCGCGTCCAACCCTGTGTGGCACTGGCTATGCCAGTGCTCATTTTTTTTCGAAGTTTACCGCGTTCACGCCCACAAACACGCTCCGATGGCGAACGGTATAGCACCATTTCTCGGCCGAAGCTCGATGGGCATTGGAACGCTTTACCGGGCCTTCTAACCCTTCAACTTCGAAGCCAAAAACACTGGCATAGCCAGTGCCACACCGAGAAATGCGCTGGCTTCAAAACGCCTAAGCGAGGGACGAACCTGGCACCGCGGCCAACCGCGGGCTAACGCCCTGCGGCTGATGTACGCTTTACTGCCGATTGCGACGAACGCTGATCTGACCGGCGGCCAGGCCCGCTTTAGCGTCCGGCATAACGATCTGTCCGATGACCGCTGCCGCGGTGACTCCGCGGCGCTGCAGAGCTTCGACGAGCTCTTCGGCGGCTTCAGCTGGGGTCGCGATCAACAGGCCACCCGAGGTCTGCGCATCGCAGAGCAGCAGTTGATCAGGCTTGTCGATGTCCGAGTCGTAAACGACCCAGTCGCTGAGGAACTTCCAGTTCGCATGCGTGCCGCCCGGTGCAATGCCGCTGCGGACGTACTGCACAGCTTCGGGGATCGCCGGGACGCAGCCGAGCCAGACCTCGGACGAGAGTCCGCTGGCCGACGTCATGTTGCGAAGGTGTCCCAACATTCCATAACCAGTGACATCGGTCATCGCGTGTACGTCAAACTCTTGCAGCACCTCAGCGGCATCTCGGTTGAGCGTCGCCATGCATTGGGCTGCTACGCCGATCGCGCCGAGTACATCTTCATCATTCTTAGCCGCCGTGGTGATGATGCCAACTCCCAGCGGCTTGGTCAGCACGAGCGCATCGCCCGGCAGCGCTCCCGAGTTGCTGACGACGCGCTGCGGATGGGCTCGCCCTACGACTGCCAGTCCGAAAATCGGCTCTTCCGACTTGATCGTGTGGCCGCCGACGATGGCGATGCCAGCGCGAGCGGCTGTGTCGCTGGCGCCGCTGAGGATCTCTTGCAGCACTTCAACCGGCAGTTGCTCGGGGAAGCCGACGAGATTGAGCGCCATCAGCGGCTCGCCGCGCATCGCATACACATCGCTCAGCGCGTTGGCCGCGGCGATCGCTCCAAAGTCGTAGGGCCGGTCGACGATCGGCGTAAAAAAGTCGCAGGTGAAGATCAATGCCAGCTCATCGCTCACGCGATACACCGCAGCATCGTCGACTGTGTTGCTACCGATCAGCACGTTCGGATCGGCCAGGCCAGCGATCTTGCCCAGCAGCGGCAGTAGAAACGCAGGAGAATGCTTGGCCGCGCATCCGGCCCGCTTGGCCAAACGCGTCAGGCGAACCGATCCCTCCACGGATTCGACGGTCGACATGCGCTGCCTCTGCTGATATGAGCGATCACCTCACCGACCATGAACGACGCCGCGGCGGGTAGACGCAAAAGCCATGCCAAGCGATAGCTCTGTGGAATCGGGACGTGCGGGTCAGTTCCACAGTAGGGACCCTTTGTAACCCGACGCGTAAGCGAGGGACGAACCTGCCACAGCGGCGAACTTGAAGTCGCGCATTGGCGAGCTCTTGTGTGGCACTGGCTATGCCAGTGCTCTTATTTCGAAGTTTACCGCGTTCACAACACAAACGCCGCTCCAATGGCGAACTGTTTGGCGACATTTCTCGTCGAAGTTCGACTGGCACTGGAACGCTTCACCGGGCCTTCTGCGCCTTCATCTTCGAAGCAGAGGACATTGGCATAGCCAGTGCCACACCAAGAAGGCGGCCAACCGCAGGCTAACGCCCTGCGGCTAATGAGTCGACGCCACGGCGGGTTGCCTCGGCCTGCGATGCTGAGTAAAACCGAGCAGCCTTGAACCGAAGGAACAGGACAGCCCCGCCATCGGATTTCGCGACACTGGATTTCAGCAACCCTAGAAAGCAGGTATCGATGCACTACTCGTTTGAAGGCAAGAACGCCTTGGTCACCGGATCATCCAAAGGAATCGGCCGGGCGGTCGCGATCGAGCTGGCCCGCGGCGGCGCCAACGTGACGATCAACTGCAGTTCCAG
>JBQCEI010000028.1:0-2300 GCA_051960375.1 Aureliella sp.
AAGGCTTCGAGATCGAATCCTCCGAGGTGGTAGGAAAGCCGGGCAGCAGCCACGACCAAGCCCACCAAAAGCAAGGCAAACAGAAGGACAAGGCTGACCAGCAAGGAAAGTCGGACGATAAGAAGTCGGACGATAAGAAGTCAGACGACAAGAAGTCAGACGACAAGAAGTCTGATAACAAGAAATCCGACGACAAAAAGTCCGATGACCAGAAATCGAAGGACAAGAAGTCTGACCGCGACCAAGCCAAGAGCGACGACTCGAAGCGTGATCGCTCGGATGGCAAAGGTGGCCAAGCGGGCTCGCGGTGGACCATCGAGCGTTTGATGCCTGGCGAATCTCGAACGATCCGCGTGACGGCTGCTTCCGACTCCGAAGGCGCTGGCAATGTCTGCGTGGCTGTCGAATCGTACAAACCAGCGGTGTGTCTGGCGACGCGATTCACCAAGCCTGAGCTCGATATTGAGAAGAAGGCCCCCGAAACGGCCAACATCTGCGATGAAATCCAGTTTCAGTATCTGGTGAAAAACACCGGCACCGGCAATCTGCAACGCTTCACGGTGCGCGACGACCTGCCCGACGGTCTACAGACGATCGACGGCGCCAAGAAGCTCGAATTCACGCTCGACGATGGTTTGAAAGCCGGCGAAACTCGCAAGTTTGTCGCACGCCTTCGCGCTACCGATACCGGCGAGTTCACCAGCCGAGCAGTGGTCGAAGGGCCTGGCGGTGTGGAAGCTCGCTCCAACCGCGCCGGGACGACGGTGCAAAAGGCCGACTTGGCCATCGCCATCGTAGGTCCTCAAGCTCAAGAAGTGGGCGGACTGGCCAACTACACCGTTCGCGTGACCAATCGCGGCGACGCTCCCGCACCGGGTGCGCAACTGCGCGTCTACTTCCCGCGCTCGGCCGACCTGGTCCGCGCAGGCCAACCGCAGCCATCGAGCCGCGCGGTCGCTCCGCAAACTTCGAGCGACTCCGACTCTTCGCACAAGGATCACGCGTCGCATGATCACGGCTCGCAAAGCGCCAAAGATAAAGACAGCGACCAAGATGATGACGATGGCGATGATGCGAAAAACAAGTCCGGCTCGTCGAAGTCCGACGACGACGACGATGATCAAAATGGAAAAGATGACGACGATGATCAGCAGCAGAAGTCCGACGATGACGACAAGGATAGCCCGGACGACAGCGACAAACCGAAGGCCAAAGGCAAAGATCAAAAGCCAGAAGCGAACGATCCCATCGACAAGGCTCGGCGAGCACAGTCGCGCGAGACCCAAGAGCGGCGACAGATGGCGCAGAAGTTTTGGAAGCTCGGTACGCTCGCTCCCGGCCAAACGGTCGAAGTGACGTATGTGCTGCGTCTGTATGAGGGCGGAGACCTCGATCAGATGGCTGTGGCCGAGTACGTCTGCGCAACGGCTCAGGATCGTGAGATGCTGCGAGCGGAAGCGAAGATGGCTACCGAAGTTCTAAGGTTGCCAGGTCTGCGGCTGATCGTGCTGGACGATCACGATCCGGTCGCTGTCGGCCAGAACGTCACCTACACGATCACGGTCGCCAACCAAGGGAACGCGGCAGCCAAAAACATCGACGTGGCTGCCAAGCTGCCGAAGGAACTCGAGTACGTCGAATCCCGAGGCAAAACCAGCGGCAAAGCTTCCGGAAATGAAATCGACTTCCAATCGGTAAAAACGCTCGACCCGGGACAGAAAGTGTCTTGGGAAGTCGTGGCCAAGGTCAAAGGGGGAGTAGGCGAGAAGTCGCAGAGCTCGATCGATGTCGAACTCAATAGCGACGACCTCCAAGAGAAGATCACCTCCGAGGAACCGACCACCTTCTTTGAAGTCGAGAAGAGAACCGCCAAGTCGACCGACGAGTCAGAGCCCGCGAAGAAGTAACCGCTGCTCAGTTGTAGACTCTGCCTTCCCGATCCTCCCTGCGCTAGCCATGCGCAGGGAGGATTTTTTGTTGCGCGTTGATGGAAGGTGTTAATAGCGGCGCTAGTGAGGGGCGTTGCCCGTTATGGTACTTTAGCGTTGTTTTAAGAGTGGCAGAGACGGCAGGCGTGGAAGGCTGTTAGCGGCCCGGAGGGCCCGCCGTCTGTAGCCCGGGGCGGAAGCCCGGGGGAAAGCGACAGCGCAAGAATCGTTCGCCCCGGAGGGGCCGGCGTCCGTAGCCCCGGGGGGGAGCCCCGGGGGGCGCAGCCGGCGCAAGGCGCTTTACCCCCCGGGGGGGCCGGCGTCATCGGTGCCTCACCACAACGCCGGCCCCGCCGGGGGGCACGCGTCGTG
>JBQCEI010000029.1:0-5213 GCA_051960375.1 Aureliella sp.
GTGCTCTTGCCGACGTTGCGGCGGCCGACGATCGTCATCTTCATACGAGCCGGTTCGACTTCGTGGTCTTCGTACTCGCGCTCGGGCAGTCGCGACAGGATCTCGTCGAAGAGCTCTTCGCGGTTGCGGTTTTGCAGCACGCTGACTGGGATCAGCCAGCCGCGGCCCAGTCGGTGGAACTCGTGAGCCTGATTGTCGAGTCCCGCGTGATCGGTCTTGTTGGCCAGGAGCAGGATCGGCTTTTCGACCTTGCGGAGTCGCTCGGCCACCAGTTCGTCCAGCGGCACCAGGCCGGTCTTGGTGTCGACCACGAACAGGATCACGTCGGCTTCCTCGATGCCGGTCATGATCTGCTGCTCGACTTCCTTGGTCAGGTTGTCGGAGTCTTCGATGCCCATGCCGCCGGTGTCGACCAGTTCGAAGAAGCGGTCGTTGTGTTCGACGAGCATCGTGATGCGGTCGCGCGTCACCCCGGCCATATCGTCGACGATGGCGATGCGCTTGGCGACCAGCCAGTTAAAAATGCTGCTTTTGCCCACGTTGGGGCGACCGACAATTACGACGCGTGGAACCGCCATCAAGGGTCCAATTCAGTAGCTTTGGAAAAATCGCTCAAAAAAAGAGCTGTGCAACTCCTAAGTCTAATGGCAGTCGGCCATTCTGGCGAGACGTACGCCCGTGCGGCGGCTTGTGTCGCGAGGCGCGATGACGCATGATGTTAGGCCGGCGTCCCTTTTTTTACCGCGGAGACGCAGAGAGCGCGGAGCAACCTTTGCGCTCTCCGCGTCTCCGCGGTAAAAGCGCTTATGCCTACCGAACGATCATCCCTCCCCGTTTTCCTCTGCAAATTCCCACAGGAGATAGCGACCATGCGCAGTTGGATTGCCCTCGGAGCAGCCGGTCTGCTCTGCCTCACGTTTCAAGGCACGCTCAGGCTGACCAGCCTCAAGGAGTCGGCCCAAGAGGCGAACTTGGTCAAGGCCGCCAAGGCCTTCACCGATACGCTCGATGACGATCAGAAGGAAAAGGCTTTGCTGAGCTACGACAGCCAGAAGCGGACCGACTGGCAGTTCATTCCGCTGCCTACCCGCAAGGGTTTGCCGCTCATGCAAATGAAGGACGAACAGAAGAAGGCCGCCCTCGGGCTACTGCAAAGTGCCGTCAGCCAGCTCGGCTACGAGAAGGCTCGCAAAATCATGTCGCTCGAGAACGTGCTTCGCAAGCTCGAAGGTCCGAACGGCAAGAACGAGCGCAATCCGGAGAAGTACTACTTCACCCTCTATGGCAAGCCGGGCGATTCGGAGCACTGGGGACTGAGCATCGAAGGACACCACCTGTCGCTCAACTTCGTCATGCAGGGTGACAAGATCGTCGACTCGACGCCGCAGTTCTTCGCCACCAACCCGGCCGAGCTCAAAGACAACTACGGCGAAGGCTTTGAAAAGGGGCTCCGCGTGCTCCGCGACGAAGAGACCCTCGCGTTCGAGCTGCTGCACAGCCTCTCCGACGAGCAGCGCAAAGAAGCGATGCTGCCGGGCAAAACGCCGGGTGAAATCCTCGGTGCGGCCAAGCCTCAGCCGCCGCACGTCGATGAAGCAGGGGTGGCCTGCGGAAAGCTCAACGACAAGCAAAAAGACTTGCTGCACCGCCTGCTCGACGCCTACACCGGCAAGATGCGCTCCGAAGTCGCCAAGCAGCGCTGGGAGCAAATCGAGAAGGCGGGCTATGAGAAGGTTTCGTTCGCCTGGTCGGGTGCTGATCATCCCGGCGTCGGCCACTACTACCGCATCCAGGGCCCGACCTTCCAGGTTGAGTTCGTCAACATGCAAGCCGATGCCGCTGGCAACCCGGCCAATCACATCCACTGTGTGTGGCGCGACATGAACGGTGACTTCGATCTGCCGATCGGATCGTAAGTCGAACTCCGCGTTTCTCCGCGGTAAAAGACTTTTTACCGCGGAGACGCAGAGAGCGCGGAGAGGCTTAGACCTCGAGGAAGAGGCGGGTCGGGTCTTCGACGATTTCTTTGATCGTCTTGAGGAAGCCGACTGCTTCGCGGCCATCGATGATGCGGTGGTCGTAAGTAAGTGCCAGGTACATCATCGGCCGAATCACGACTTGGCCCTTCAGCGCGATCGGCCGCTCCTGGATCGAATGCAATCCGAGAATCGCACTCTGCGGCGGATTGACGATCGGCGTGCTCAGCAGCGAGCCGTAGATACCGCCGTTGCTGATCGTGAAGGTGCCCCCTTCGAGATCTTCGGGCATCAAGCGGTTTTCCATCGCCTTGCGCGCATAGTCGCCGATCGTGCGTTCGACGTCGGCGAATGTCATCTTCTCGACGTTGCGGAGCACGGGCACGACCAGTCCCTTGCCACCGCCGATCGCGATGCCGATGTCAGCGTAGTGTCGGTAGACGATGTTGTTGCCGCGGATTAGCGCGTTGACCGCCGGGAACCGCCGCAAGGCTTCGACGCTCGCCTTGGCAAAGAACGACATGAAGCCGAGCTTCACGCCGTGGCGTTCCTGGAACGCATCGCGATATTTCTGACGCAGGTCCATCACCGGCTGCATGTCGACTTCGTTGAAGGTCGTCAGCAGGGCGGCGGTTTGCTGAGCCTGAACGAGCCGCGTGGCGATCGTGCGGCGAATCATGCTGAGCGGTTTGACTTCTTCCATGCGGTCGAGCCCACCGGTAGCGATCGAGGTCGAAGGAGCGGGAGCGGCGGTCTGACGCGGCGCGGTCTCGAGCGTCGTTGCCGGTCGCGCTGGAGCGGCTGCAGCAGCAACTGATGGGGCTGCAGGAGGAGCAGGCGCGGCTACCGGAGCTTGGCGGGCGTCGATGGCCCGCTGAGCGTCCTCTTTGAGGATTCGGCCGCCCGGTCCGGTGGCGCGAACTTCGCCCGCCGCCAGTTGGTTCTCTTCGATGATGCGACGAGCTGCCGGCATCACGCGGGCATCGCCTGCGGCAGCGTGAGCCGGAGCGGCTTGGCCCTGTGCCCCTTGGCCCTGTGCTGCTTGAGCCTGAGTCTGTGCGGCGGTGCCGTTGCCGCCCGTCGCTCCGCCACCGCCGGCGCTCGGGCTTTCGGCCGGTTCGATGTCGGCGATCGTTTCGCCGATGCCGGCAAATTCTTCGGCCCGTTTGTGGAGCTTGCGAATGTAGCCCGACACCGGAGCGGGAACTTGCACCGAGGCTTTTTCAGTCTCCAGGTCGACGAGGTTATCGTCCTTGGCGATCCAGTCGCCCTCGCCCTTGAGCCACTGACCGATCTGGACCTCTGAAATGGACTCGCCGACCGTTGGAACTTTGACCTCGACCATTTCCGGCATGACCTTCTCTCATGAATGCGTAACGACACCGCTGCTGCGGGTAGGGGTGTTCCAAGATAAACTTTTGGGCGCGGTTTGTCTCCGCGCCTTACGCCTCTTGGCGGTAAACAATTTTTACCGCGGCGACGCTCAGAGCGCGGAGTACGCCATTGGGCTGCGACGATTGCGCTGGCCGAGAGCGGTTAGCTCGGCGTCAGCGCTGGCAGATCGGCGAAGGCCGATTGCAGCAGATCGTCCTGTTCGAGTTTGTGAGAACTCGACGAACCGGTCGAAGGGCTGGCCGACTCGACGCGGCTGAGATGCCGCAGCTTGTACTTTTGCTGAATGACGTCGGCGAAGTGCACTTTCATGAACTGCCAGGCGCCCATGTTGGCCGGTTCTTCCTGGAGCCAGATCACCTCGGTCTCGGCCGGGTACTCTTCGAGCGCCTGCATCAGCTCGGCGGCCGAAAGCGGATAGAACTGTTCGATGCGGAGGATGGCCACGTTGTGGGCGCCGAGTTCTTTGCGCTTCTCGATCAGGTCGTAGTAGACCTTGCCGCTGCACAGGATGACGCGATCGGTCGAGCCGGCTTCGGTGCGCTGATCGGGTAGGATCTTTTCAAAACGCCCGCTGACGAATTCTTCCAGCGGCGAGACGACTTGCGGGTGACGCAGCAAGCTCTTGGGCGTCAGCACCATCAGCGGCTTGCTCCAGCGCCGCTTCACTTGCCGGCGCAGCAAGTGAAAGTACTGGGCGGGCGTGGTCGGCTGAACGACTTGGATGTTGTGTTCGGCGGTCAGCAGCAGCAAGCGCTCCAGGCGGGCGCTGCAGTGCTCGGGCCCCTGCCCTTCAAAGCCGTGCGGCAGCAGCAAGGCCAGGCGGCTGAGCCGGCCCCATTTATCTTCGGCGCTGGCGATGAACTGGTCGACGATCACTTGCGCCACGTTCCAGAAGTCGCCGAACTGTGCTTCCCAAGCGACCAGGGCTTCCGGGTAATCGACCGAGTAGCCGTATTCGAAACCGAGGACGCCCGCTTCGCACAGCGGGCTGTTGATGATGTCGATACGAGCTTGCTGGCCACCGAGATTGCGCAGTGGCATGTACTTCGTATTGTTTTCGACGTCGTGCAGCACCGCGTGGCGATGGCTGAAGGTGCCGCGCTCGCAGTCCTGGCCGCTCAGCCGTACCGGATGGCCTTCCTGGGACAGCGAACCGAACGCGAGCGCTTCGGCGGCGGCCCAATCGAGCGGCTTGCCCTTGGTCGCCATGTCGTGACGCATTTCCATGAAGCGCTGCAGCTTGCGGTGCAGCGAAAATCCGCTCGGCAGCTTGGTGAGCCCTTCGAGGATCGCGACCGCTCGCTCGCGGGCGACGCCCGTATCGGGCTGATCGCCGAGCGGCTCCGTGCCGCCCATGTAGCCGGACCAATAACCGCCGAGCGTCTGCAGGTCGGGCACGTAGGGTTCGTTCTTAGCCGCTTCGAATTCGCGCTCGAGTTTGTTCTGGCGGACTTCGGCGATCGCGTCGGCTTCTTCGCGCGTCAGCTCGCCCATTTCCAGCAAGCGATCGAGGTAGCTCTCGCGGACGCTCTTGCGCTGGTCGATCGCGCGATACATGATCGGCTGAGTGAAGCGAGGCTCGTCCCCTTCGTTGTGGCCCCAGCGGCGGTAAGCATACATATCGATGACGACGTCGCGGCGGAACTCGCGACGGAAGTCCATCGCCAGGCTGACCACCTGAGCGACCGCTTCGGGATCTTCCCCGTTGACGTGGAAGATCGGGATTTGCAGCATCTTGGCCACGTCGGTGGCGTAGGTCGTCGAGCGCGATTCGTCGGCTTCGGTCGTGAAGCCAACCTGGTTGTTGATGATCACGTGCAGCGTGCCGCCGGTCGTGTAGCC
>JBQCEI010000030.1:0-2591 GCA_051960375.1 Aureliella sp.
TACCAAACCAGCGAAATAGGACGTCCACCCTGTCAACCTTCGCTGGATAGCTTGATAAAAGACCGCGAACGCCCAACAACTGGCCCGAACGCTCGCCGCTTCACGAGCACACTACGGTCGGTATTAGAAGTCCGAGGACTGTGGCGGGTCTTTCAAGCTTGACGAGACAGGGTGGTCGGTGGCCATGGATGGGGTTTCACAGCTACTTGCGACGATTAGCAGTCGCGAGGGATCCACGCATGGTCTTTGCCAAACCCCACTACTTATTATTCTGCGACGCTCACGTCTCCGACGGCGCCGCTGGCGGCACCGCTTTCGTCGGTGGCCGTTGGCATTTCGTGCTCGAGCGCATCGACATCAACGAGCGTCTCGAAGCGGCCGATTCCGAGCGAGCGCAGCCGCGCGATCGCTTGGCGCTGCTGGCCGTCGTCCGAGGGCTCGAAGCGATCGAGATGCCCAGCCAAGTCACGCTCGTCACGACCAGCCGCTACGTATCGCGCGGCTTGCGCTACGGACTGAGCGAATGGCGCGAAGCGAACTACAGCTGGGAACACTTCGGCATGCAGAAGCCGATTCGCAATGCCGACCTTTGGCAGCGCATCGACCGTGCTCTGCAGTATCACGAAGTCGCTTGCCGGTTGCTCGAGTCGACGCTGGCTCAGCGGGCAATCTCCCCGGCGGCCTGCGCCGAAGAGGCGTTCGAAGCGTCCAGTGAATACCAATCGCCGAGCGGCTACGAAGCCCCGAGCGATTGCGAGGCGCCTGCGCCGCAGTACCTACCTCAGCCGGCGATCCCTGCGCCGCACTTCCTTGGGCAGCGCCGCGGTGGTCGCGCTGCAGCCAGCGTAGCGCGCGTCGAACGTCCAGGCTCTGCTGCCCCGCCATCCGCCTGGTGGCCGCTGGCTGCCGGTTGGATGCAGTGGTGGCGAGGTCGAGCCGTCCGGCCATCGCTGCTGGCGGGCGTTTAAGCAGGAAGATGCCCCACTAACATTTGCTTTCAATCAACCAGAGCCCCCATCGCGAGGCTCTGAAACCGTTGGCAGAACACGAATCGAGAAGATGGGCGAGTCAGGCAAGCCCTGACGGCTCGCGCGTTGCACGTTATAACTCTTATTATTGCGGAGACCGGTGTGCGTACACAGCTTTCGTTGCAAGGCATTAGCGGGTTGATCGAGGGACAGCTGGACAATCCAGCTCAGTTGCTCGGCCCGCATCGCGTGGAACTTGGAGGACGCCAGGCCCTGTCGGTGCGTGCTTACTTGCCCGAGAGTGAACAGGTGTGGTTGGTCGACGCTGAACAAAAGGCAACGCGTCCAATGCGTCGCGTGCACCCGGCCGGTTTTTACGAGGCCCTGTGCCCGCTGAACAATCCCGAGGGGGCGAACTATCGCCTCCGAGTAGCTTCGAAAAGCGGTGAAATCATCGATATGCATGATCCCTACGCTGTTGACCCGTTCCTGACCGAATTCGACCGCTTCCTCTACGGCGAAGGTCGGCACTGGCAGATCTACAACAAGATGGGAGCGCATGCCCGCGAGATCGACGGGGTCCGCGGCGTGAACTTCGCCGTCTGGGCTCCCAACGCGCAGAGCATCCAGGTCGTCGGCGATTTCAACGGCTGGGATGGCCGCCAGCACCTGATGCGCAAACACATTCCCGCGGGCATTTGGGAACTGTTCGTGCCGAACATCGGCGCGGGCCAGAAATACAAATACCGCGTGCGGACCAACGATGGCCAGACGATCGATAAGAGCGATCCGTTCGGTTTCTATGCCGAGTTGCCGCCGCGCACCGCCTCCGTCGTCGCCGATTTGGATACTTACCAGTGGCAGGATGGCGACTGGATGGCTCGCCGGGCGAGCATCGATCCGCTGCGCGAACCGATCTCGGTGTATGAAGTGCATCTCGGTTCGTGGCGCCGCGATCCCTCGGGCGTGCACGGCTGGATGAACTATCGCAAACTGGCTCACCAGCTGGTCGATTACTGCAAAGAGATGGGCTTCACGCACATCGAACTGATGCCCGTCAGCGAACATCCCTTCACGGGGTCTTGGGGTTATCAGACGGTCGGTTACTTCAGCATTACCAGCCGCTTCGGCACGCCCGAAGACTTCATGTATCTGGTCGACCACTGCCACCAGAACGGCATCGGCGTGCTGATCGACTGGGTGCCGGCTCACTTCCCCAAAGACAGCCACGGTCTGCGTCGCTTCGATGGTTCGGCGCTGTACGAACATCAAGACCCGCGTCAGGGTGAACATCCCGACTGGGGAACGATGATCTTCAACTACGGACGCAACGAAGTCCGTAACTTCCTGATCGCCAATGCCCTGTTCTGGCTGGACAAGTATCACATCGACGGCCTGCGCGTCGATGCCGTCGCTTCCATGCTTTATCTCGATTATTCGCGCAAAGAGGGCGAGTGGACGCCCAACGAATTCGGCGGCCGCGAGAACCTGCAATCCATCTCCTTCCTGCGCCGGCTCAACGAGCGCGTTTACGGCGAATATCCCGATGTCGTCACCTTCGCCGAGGAATCGACATCCTGGCCGCAGGTATCGCGGCCCACCTATCTCGGCGGCCTCGGCTTC
>JBQCEI010000031.1:0-7477 GCA_051960375.1 Aureliella sp.
GCGAAAGGTTCGAAGTCGTCGGCTGGGATTTCGTTTTTTTGGCATTGCTCGATGCCCCGGGCGCGACGGTCGGGGTTTGTCCCGACAGCAGCGACAGCCGCTGGATGTGCAAGCGGCCCGGCTCGGCTTTGGTGGCCTGGACCAGCACACCCAACAAATCCATGAAGTGATTCGCCGGCTGCAATTCGCTGAGCTTCTCGAGCTGTGCCTGGACGAGCTTCATTTGTTTCTGATCGCGAGCGATCGCTTGCTGGAGCGCATACACCGGCTGGCAGCGCTCCTCCAACAACGCCAGCTCGCGGTTGGCTTGCCAGAGCTGACCGAATTGCGTCAACGCGTAGGCGCTGACGATGAGGCCCGCCAAGCCCCACACGACTGCGTAACCGCGGAGCATACGGCGGAATTGAATCTTGACCCGCGTTTTCTGCGGCAGGAGATTTATCAACATGCCGACTCCTCCCACGCTAGCGACGACAAGCCCGCCGCGACTCCAAAGAGCGCATCGGTGCGATCGACCTCCTCTTGGCTCAAACTCCAGGGCACCGCGGGCATGCCAAGCCGTTCGCTGATGTATTCGGGGAAGTTCTTAACGAGGGCTCCTCCGCCGAACAGGCACACTTGCTGCGGCTTGCAATTGCGGAACTGGGCAGAGATGTATTCGATGGTGCGCTCGATTTCGCTCACTAGTTCCTGCAGCGGATGGGCTACCAGTTCGGTCGCGCGCTGACTGGCCAGCGTCGGGTCTGCGCCACGAGTGGCAATGCCGTAGCGGACAAGCAGCTGTTCGCATTCTTCGATCGATATGCTTAGCCCTTCTTCGAGGGGCTGCATGACCGTATGCATGCCCGCGCCGCGCAATACGCGCGTGAACAACGGGCGTCCCCCTTTGACCAGCACGACCACCGGCATCGTGTGACTCAGGTCGACCGCGATAATTGACTCACCCTGCAAATCGATATTTGCCAGCTCGACGGCGCGGGCCATCGCGCAGGGGACCGCGTTGAGCACTTGGCAGGCGAGTCCGGCCGACAAGAGGCTATCGCCTAACTGCATCGCCAGCGCCTTGGGAACCGACGTGACCGATACGCGCGTCATGCCGGGCTCGGGCCTGCCTAGACCAGGAGTTTCCCAGCAGTCGAAGGCCAGTTCCTGCGGCTCCACGCCGAGGTCCACTGCCAGCTCTTCGCCGGCCATGCGCTGGAGTTCGACGGGCGTACCGACTGGAACGGGAAAGCTGCGGAGCTCGACCAGCGCGGTCGGAAGCACCGCGGCGCATTTGCTGCCGCTGAATAGGCGCTTGAGCTCGCGCGTCTTGAGCAGTTGATGATGGAGCGCTTCAGCCGACGAAGCTGCGTCCTTGGCCAGCGCGTGATTCGAATCGACAAGCTTCCAGCGAGCGGTGATGCGGTATCGCGAGCCGGTGCGCTCGAGCTGAGCCAGCTTCATCGCATGCGTTCCGACGTCGATGCCGATCCACCCCGGCTTCGCCCACCGGCTTACCGCAGGCCGCTGCGTTTGCTCTTTTGTCCAAGGAAGTACCGACATAGCCCCGACTCCTTTACTTCGACGTGGTCGAAACATCGAGCATGGGAAGGACGATCGAGAGCACGATGCCTGCCACGAAGATACCCAGGAACACGATCACTGCCGGCTCGGCGACCTTCACCAGATTTCGCAGCGCGTTTTCGCCTTGGTCTTCGTAGTACTCGCCCACGTTCTTGATGACTTCGCCCATCTTGCCGCTCTTCTCCGCAGTAGCGACCATCTGGGCGGCGCCGGCTGGAAGAAAGGGAGCAGCCAGCAGCGTGCGGCCGAGGCCTTCGCCGTTGAGCACATCGGCTTCGACTTTCATGAACAGTTCACGGAAGAACTGGTTGCGGGAGGCGCTGCGGCACAGGCGGATGCCGTCGACCAGCGGCACGCCGCTCATGAGCATCGTTCCGAGCATGCGGAACGTGCGCCCGGTCAATAGCGCCCGCGTGGCCGTCTTGACCAGAGCCAAGTTGAGCGTCGTGTGGTCCCAAGCGCGGCGAACCGCTTTCGTGTTGCGCGACATGAAGGCCGCGATGGCGGTCGTGAAAAGCGTTCCGAGCACCAACACCAAATGGCCGCGCACGAAGGTGCCGATGTTAAGCAGGAACTTGGTCAGCGGTGGAACCGGTTTTTCGAGCGATTCGAAGACGGTCGCAAACTGCGGCAGGACGAAGAATACCAGCGCATTGAGCACGAGGAACGTCACGCCGCTGAGCACCATCGGGTACATCAGCATTGACCACACCGTACTCTGCAGCCGCAAATCGCCGCGCAGCAAGTAGGTCAATCGCTCGAGCACCTGCGTAATCGTGCCGGCTTGTTCGCCCGAAGCGATTCCCGCGACGAACATCTCGTCGAAGACGCGCGGATGTTTGCGAAGCGCTTCGGAGAGTGAACTGCCGCTGGAGACGTCCGAGTGCACTTGTTCGAGCACGGTTCGAAAGGCCGGTTTGGTACACTGGTCAGCCACGTTCCGCAGAGCTTCGGCCAGGTCGATGCCCGACTGACACATGATGGTCAGCTGCGAAAGCATCATCACTAGATCGTTTTTCTTGACGCGGCCGAACATGCGCAGCGACGAGCCCATCGCCTGCGAACGCCCGGCTAGACCAGCAGGCGCGAGCTTGGAGACGAACAGGCCGCGGGCGCGGAGCTGTTGGCGAGCGTCCGCGATCGAAGCGGCGTCGATCTCGCCGGTCGTCGGTGCGCCCGCTGAGCTTTTGGCTTGATAGTGGAACTTCATGTTCTACCTCTTGGGTTATTCGGCGTAAGCGACGCGGAGAACTTCGTCGAGACTGGTGCGGCCCGATTCGGCCAAAGCGATGCCTTCATCCAGCAGCAAGCTGCCACCCTGGTTTCGGTGCAGTGCGCGCACCTCTTCGACATCGCCACCTCTGGCGATGATCGAGCGCATCTCGCGGCTGACCTGCATCACTTCGTAGATGCCGACCCGCCCGCGGAGTCCGGTGTCGTAGCATACGCGGCAACCTTTGCCGTGGACGAACTGGCGGCGTCGATCGCCTTGATAGTGCAGCAAGTCGAAGACTTCATCCGACGGATAGTAGACGGTCTTACAGGCCTGGCAGACGGTGCGCACGAGCCGCTGGGCGATGACGCCGACCAGCGAGGCAGCCACCTTGAACGGTTCGACTCCCATATCGTGCAAACGCGTCACAGCGCCGAAGCTGTCGTTGGTGTGCAGCGTGCTCAAGACCAAGTGACCAGTGAGGGCCGCTTGCACGGCAACCGCCGCGGTTTCGCTGTCGCGGATTTCGCCCAACATGATGATGTCGGGGTCCTGCCGCAATATCGCTCGCAGCGCTCCGGCAAAGCTCATCGCTTTGTTCGATCCGACCGGGATCTGATTGATTTGATCGAGCTGGTATTCGACGGGATCTTCGACGGTGACGATGTTGTGGTTGACGCTCTTGATCAGTTCCAGAGCCGAATACAGAGTGGTCGTCTTGCCGCTGCCCGTGGGGCCGGTGACCAGCAACAAGCCGTGTGGCCGCGCCAGCATGTTTTTCATCTTCGACAGCAGCGGCGCCGGCACGCCCAGTTGATCGAGATTGAAAGTCACGTTCTTGCGGTCGAGCACGCGCATCACGACCTTCTGGCCGAGAATCGTCGGCACGGTCGAAACGCGGAGGTCGATCTCGCGGCCGTCGATGCGAACGTGGATGCGGCCGTCTTGCGGCAAGCGGTGCTCGCCGATATCGAGCTTGGCCATAACCTTCAAACGCGAAACGATCGCCGGATGGAATTCGCGCCGCGGCCGCAGAGCTTCGCGCAGCGAGCCGTCGACGCGGAAACGCACCGTCGTGCAGTGCGTCCCCGGCTCGACGTGGATGTCGCTGGCGTTCTGGCGAACGGCGTTATAGATCAGGTAGTTGACCAGGTTGATGATCGGGCTGCCATCGGCCATCGCATCGACATCTTCCATGTCGATGTCGAAGGCTTCGTTTTCGACCTGCACTGCATCGTGGGCAAGATCCGCGGTGACGGCGTCGACCGTGAAGTTGTTTTCGTAGCAGCGAGGCAGAATCTTGACGATGTTGGACTTGAGCGCGAGCACTGGCCGCACGCGCAGGCCCGTGATCCGCTCGATCTCATCGATTAGTTGCAGATCGCGGGGCTCGGCCATGGCGACGGTGAGCGTCTTGCGGACGCAGAACATCGCGATGGCGCAGAGTGCTTCGGCTTTGGGACGCGGCAGCAAGCGCACGACGGCCGGATCGACCATGCCTTCGCGGATGCGAACCGAGCTGACCTGCATCTGCGCGCCGAGGAACCGCAGCAGCGTATCTTCGTCGACGAAGCCCAGCTCGAGCAGCGTTTCGCCGAACTGCAGCTTCTTGTCGACGTGCTGATTGAGCGCTGCTTCGAGCTCTTCGGCGGTGAGCACGCCGGCTCGGTACAGGCGTTCGCCCAGCGGCAGATTGCGCTCGGGCGCCAACCGGGCCGGCCGATATTCCAGTCCGCCGCGCGGCGGTAGGGTGAGAGAGCTCATTGTGCAAAGCTCCCCACCGCGGCGTTGAGTTGATCAAAGATTGCGAACTGACCGGCCAGGCCAGTGGCTTGCAGAATGTCGCGGCACAAGGCTTTGGGCTCGGCCAGTTGCACCGCTCCGCCCGAGCGCACGGCGCGGTCGCGCAAGTCGAGCAAAAACTCAAGCCCCGCGCTATCGATCAGCGGCACGCCTGCGAGATTGATGACGATTTGCGGCTGACCCTTGCCATAGCATTGTTCGGAGACCGCGCGGGCTGACTCGACATGTTCGGCGCTCAGCGGATCGGTTCCCGAGAGGACATACACCGCACCTTGGCGATTAACGTGGAACATGTCGCTCGTCTCCCTGCGCCACTGGCAAGTTGAGCGTAAAGCGCGAGCCCTTGTTCAGTTCGCTCTTGACGCTAATCATGCCACCGTGCAAACGCGCAACTTCTTGGGAAAAGGCTAGTCCCAAACCGCTGCCGACGATGTTGCGGACGCGCTCGTCGCTGCTGCGGAAGAATTTTTCGGTGATCCGCGGCAGTTCCGAAGCGGCGATGCCGATGCCGGTGTCTTCAACGTGGAAGCTCACCGCCGCATCGTCCGACTCGACGATAAACCGCACCGTGCCCGCGTTGGGTGTGTATTTCACCGCATTGCCCAGCAGGTTCACGAGAGCTGCAACCACTTTGTCCTTGTCGACGTACAGCTTGGGTAGCTTGGCCGAGAAGTGGCTTTCAAACTGAAGCTCTTTTTGCTTCATTTGCGGTTGGAGGTTTTCGACCACTTCGGTGAGCATGCGCTCGACATCGACCTCGCCGCGCACCAGCGTCACCGCGCCCGATTCCATTTGATTGACGTTGAGCAGTTCATCGATGAAGCGCGACAACCGCGTGGCTTCATTCATGATGATGTTATAAAAATTCTTCTGATCGCGAACGTCGATGTCCTCGCTGATCGCCAGCGTTTCTGCGTAGGCTTTGATGTTGGCCAGCGGAGTGCGCAGTTCGTGAGTCGCGGTGGCGACGAACTGATTGCGCGTCTCTTCAGCCATCTTTTGTTGGGTGATGTCGCGGAACGTCCACAGACAACCGCTGCTGTCGGATTGATCGTCCAGCATCGTCGCGCGGCTGACGCGGACAACTCGTTCACCGGTATCAGTCGTCGCGCGCATTTCCGCGACGAACGGTGCTGAGCTCTCGAAGGCATGTTCGGGCAGCCACGTCGTAGCTTCCGTTAAACATTCCTCGAGCAAGCCGAACATTTCGCGTCCCTCTGCCTGATCGCTGGAAGCCAGCCCGAGCAGAGCGCAAAACGCATTGTTTGCGGTGACGATTTTGCCGTGGCGATCGCAAGCGGCAATGCCTTCGCTGAGCGATTGGAAAATGCGTCCCAGCCGTTTATCGCCCGAAACGCTGCCGAGCTCCGAAATGCGCGTCTCGAGCGTCCCGGTGATGCGTTGGTTTTTCAGATGCTCGATCATCGCATTCCAGCCGCGGGCGATCGAGTCCGACTCGGCCAGCGGCTGCAGATTGGGATTATCCGACAGCGAGAGAGCGGCGATATTCTGCAACTGCTGCTCGATCGCCTGCGCGACTCTCACCGAGCGGGAGATTACCAAGGCGCCGACGATCAGCAAGCACAGTTCGGCGGCAACCGCAAAAGCGAGGTGCTCCGAGAGCGTGCCGAAATACTCAAACGCAATGATCAGCGTCGTGCACGCCAGCACCCCGGCCAGGCCGAACATCAGGTAGCGACCGACTAGTCGTCGGGCGATCGGCAACTTATAGGTGGAAGCGGACATAGGCAAACGCTACACGTCTGAGCACAAAGGTTTAGGATCCAACAGCTTTCGAACGAGATGAACGATCGTCTGAACGCTGAAGGGTTTATAGAGAAAATCGGAGATCCCGTACTGGCGCTTCAACGCCTCGATGTCGACTTCAAAGCCTTTGGCGGAACACATGACGATCGGCAGGTGGTCGAGTTGCAGGTCTTGCCGAACCGCACGACACAGCTGCTCGCCATTGGCGCCGGGCATTTGAAAGTCGGTCATCAACAGATCGAACGCTTCGCGGGCTAACAGGTCCATAGCCAGCTGGCCGTTGTTGGCCACCGTTACCGAGAAGCCTGCCCGCTGAAGATTGAACCGCAACACATTGGCCAGTGCATAGTTGTCTTCAGCGACGAGCACTCGCACGGCTTGGTTGTCGATCGCACACATAGTTTCACCGAGGCTTTCCGCCGCGATTACCACGTGAGGTAAGCGGCGTCGTTGATGAGGATTTCGCCGGTCGATTCGTTGTAGACCCAGCCCGCACCACCGGCTTCCGGTGCCGCGACCGGATCTTGAGTGGTTACGACAATGTTGGCGTTCTGATTGGCGCCCATCTGCACAGCCGGAAAAGGACCCTTCAAGAATTGCTTGAGCTGGGTGGGCAGCGTGGCCGCAGCGGGATAGGAACCGTTGCGAGCTTTGTAGAGTTCGATCGCATCGCGGAGGATGACCAGCGACGTGCGAGTCGAATTCTCACGAGCGGTTCCCGCGGTATCGAACATGCGCGGGGCCGCAACCGCCGCGATGATTCCGAGAATCAGCACCACCACGACCAGTTCGACCAGGCTGAAGGCACCGCGCTTGCGAGTCATTTTTCGAACCATTGGATTAACTCCAGAGATGTGAATTGGTAATTGCGTTTTCCCGCGCTATGAAACGTAGGTTGTAAATCGCGGGCCGGGCGTCTCGTGGCTAAAAATCAAGAAAACGAAAGGGCGGCTGCGCGCTTGAATCGACTGCGCGGGTTAAAGCGCCGGCGCTTTCCCGAGCTTCCCCCCAACCTGCCCCGACAACCGCTCTGCGCGAGGAGCCTCGGTGCGGACGATTAGCCGCGCGCGGCAACTGAGCTGAAATGATCGGAGTCTTGAGGACCAAAGGTCCGTAATCCCTTAGCCC
>JBQCEI010000032.1:0-2696 GCA_051960375.1 Aureliella sp.
AATTATAATTATTTTTTTTTATTCTATTTTTATTTTTTTACCCTAATTCCTCCCCTTCTATTTCCACTCTTAATAATTTGTATTACCTTGTCCCACACGGAGAAGTGCAAGAATACGCGTCGATTACACCTGCTTGCCGGGTGCGGCGAGGCGGAGCCTCGAAGACAGTGTGGCACTGGCTATGCCAGTGGCTCTTTTTTCGAAGTTTACCGCTTGGACGACCCAAAAACCTGCGATGGTGAACTGTCTTGCAATACTTCTACTGCGGAAGTTGGATTCGCAGTGGAACGCTTTACCGGCGTTCCTGCCTTACAACTTCGAAGCGGAAGACACTGGCATAGCCAGTGCCACACTCACGACATGCATAGAAGGCACTCGCCGGGTGCGGCGAGGCGGAGCCTCGAAGACATTGCGTTCCCAGGCGGAGCCTGGGAACGAGTTGCGATCACGCCGTCAACGGCAACGGACTAGCCGCAAACAGGTTGTAGGCCGCCGCCAGCGCCACGCGATCGATCGGCGTTTCGCTCAGCAGGCACCGCAGCCGCCCGCGGCGAATGACCCCTTTTTCCATGAAGTTGCCGAACAACCGCAAGTCGCACGCCGAGCCCGACTGGCTGATCAGTTCGGCTTGCACGCGATCGCTCGGATGGACGAACAACACGACCGAAGCGGCGGCGTTTTCACAAACGAGCGCCGCCGGCGAATGCTCGGCCAGCGGACGCCCTTGGTTATCGAGAGCCGACCACTGGGCTTGGCCGGCTTGGCTGCGCACGGTGAGCGTCGGATGCGAATCGAGCAGTTGCGTTTGCACGCTCAGCCAAACGTCGAGCCCGCAGACGAACGGTCCGAGTTCGCTCTCGGGAACGGCTCGGAAATCGAGCTGGAAGGCGAAGTGATCCGATTCCGACTGCCCGTAGCGCACCATCAGATCGCTGCCGCGGAGGAACGAATCTTCGATCTCACAGGCGTGCTGCGGCGAGGGATGGACCTGGAGCAGCTGAGCTACTTGGCCTCTTTCGGCCTGTTCGACTCGCAACCCGGCATGCGGCTGTGCAAGATCAAAGGTCCACAGCCAATGCTCCCACTGGAGTTTGGCGACGTTTCCGGTTGTTAGCCACTGCATCTGCGGATGTCCTCTGCCGCTATATTCACTGGTCGGTTGGTTTTTTTACCGCGGAGAACGCGGAGAGCGCGGAGGATTCTCCGCGCGCTCCGCGCCGCCGCGGTAAAAAACTGCATGGATGCCGAATCGCAACGTATCGTAGTTTTTTTATCGGTAACTTGGCAAGGACCTTGGTCTCCAGTGGGACAAGGGTTGGTCGGCGGCGTCATTACTGTGGAAGTCGCCTCTGAGGAAGAGCAAGGACCCAATGCATCGTGATTACGCCGGCAGAACTTGGCCGCTTGTGGCGCGAACATGCAGCAGCCCTGGAGCTGCTGGCGCGCACGCGCTGCGGCTCGCCGGAGGATTGCGTGCAGGAAGCCTTCATTCGCTTGGCCAGGCAACGGCAAGTGCCCGACGATCCGCTGGCCTGGCTGGCTCGCGTGGGTCGCAACGAGGCGATCTCGCAGGCGCGTGCCAATCAGCGGCGTTTGCAGCGCGAGCAGCGGGCCGCTAGCGAGCAAGCAGCTTGGCTGGAACCGGTCCAGGCCCAAGAGGCGGCACTGTCGTCGGATGAGGTGCAGGCTGCTTTGCGAGAGCTTGACGAGACAGTCCGCGATGTGCTGGTGGCCCATATCTGGGGCGGCCTGACGTTTCGGCAGATCGCCGAGGCATTCGAGATGCCGCGATCGACCGTGCACCGCCGGTACTTGTCAGCCTTGGAACAACTGCGCGGCCGCTTGGGGCTCGCTCGTTTTTTTACCGCAGAGGACGCAGAGAGCGCGGAGGGAAGATGATGTCCGAGGAACTAGATTTCAGAGAGCTACCCGACGAGCTGCGCGATATGGCAAGCCGCCTGCGCGGTTTGCAGCCCGCTGCTGCAAAGGCCAGTCAGGCCGAGAGCATGTATCGCGCTGGCTGGCAAGCAGCTCTGGCTGCGCATGCCGGTTCTGCAAGCCCGATGGCTTCGAGCTGGCCCAAGAGCTACTTCGGTGGCTTGGCTTCCGGTGCGCTGGTCTCCGCCGCGCTGACCGCAGCGTTCCTGCTCGGCATCGCGAAGCGTTCTGCGAATCCCGATGTAGAACTCGGCCAAGGCCGCTTGGTTCAAGAATCGTCCGCACCAGCCGCCGATCGGCCGATCGAGCAGAACAGATCCGACGAGCCGCTTCGCCCTGACGCCAGGGCTACTGCTGCGCAAGTTCCAGTCCTGATGCGAACCGCAGCCGACGAATCTATCCCGACTTCTCTCCTGAGCCCGGTGGCGCGGCAACAGTGGCAAGAGGTTCTCATGCAAACGGCAGCTTCCGACGCATCGACTCCCAGCCAACCCAAGTCATCTGACCAGCCTGCGATGGAGCCCATGCGCAGTTGGGCTCGCGAGATGGATCAGACTTGGTTCTAACCGCAGAGATGCGACCAACACATCGTTTGTAACCCGACGCGTAAGCGAGGGACGAACCTGCCAATAAGCCCGATAAACCATGCCTCTGAAGACCCCTCACCCCCGGCCCTCTCCCCGAAGCGGAGCGAGGGGAGAGAGGATTTTTATAGGGGCGAGCGCAAAGCATTTCTTCGCTCCCCCTCGCCCCGCTTC
>JBQCEI010000033.1:0-4147 GCA_051960375.1 Aureliella sp.
TGAAGCTGCTGATCAAGCAAATCGAGATCTCGGACACTGAAATCCGAATAGTGTACAAGGTGCCCCAACACCCTTTTGCACTAAGCCCCGATAATCGGGGCATTTTGCAACATTCATTGTGGCTCCAAGCGACCTTACAGGTCGCAATACCAGAGCCCGCAAAGCACAGAGAGAGAAGCTGCACATCGCTTGACGAGACAGCCACTAAATTCCGAAAAAGAACCGTACTGCTCAGCGCTGGCGCTCGATCAGCATGGCGACCGATTCGCCGCCGCCGAGGCAGAGGGCGGCGATGCCTCGGCTGAGGTTTTGAGCGAGCAGGTTGTGGATCAAGGTGACTAGCACGCGGGCGCCGCTGCAGCCGAGCGGATGGCCTAGCGCGATGCTGCCACCGCGCACATTGACTCGCTCGGCGTCGAGCCCGAGCTCGTCGATGCACGCGAGCATCTGAGCCGCGAAGGCTTCGTTGATTTCCAGCAAGTCGATGTCGGCGACCGTGGACTTCGTTTTGTCGAGCAGTTTGCGCACGGCGCCGACCGGAGCGGTGAAGAGTCCTTGATGTTCGGCTGCGTAATGACAATGGCCGACGATGCGAAATGCCCAAGGGGTTGGGCTGCTACGCTGCACTGCTTCATCGACTACCACCACCGCGGCGCCGCCGTCGCTGAGCATTGAGGCGTTGCCGGCGGTCACGGTTGTTTGATAAGTCGCTTGATCGTTTCCTAGCAGGCTCGATGCAAACACGGGTTTGAGCTTGCCGAGCGTTTCCAGAGTGGAGTCGGGCCTCGGGCCTTCGTCGTTGGCAACGGTTCGTTGCTGTTTCGCTTCGGTGACGGTGATCGGGACGATCTCGGCGCTGAAGGCTTCAGCTGCTGCACTTGCCCGTTGATGGCTGCGCACGGCCCACTCGTCTTGTGCTGTCCGTGAGATCGTGCCTTCCTTAGCGACCCACTCAGCGATGCAGCCCATGGCCAGCCCGACCTTGGCACAGCGCAAGCCGTCGACGTCGATGGAGTCGAGCATCGGTTGGTCGCCGTATTTCCAGCCCGTGCGACCATTCTTGAGCAGATGCGGCGCTTGGCTCATGCTCTCCATGCCGCCGGCCACGACGCGCTGGTATTCGCCGGCGCGAATTGCCATGTCGGCCAGCATGGCTGCAAAGAGTCCTGAGCCGCAGACCTTGTTGACCGTGGCAGCGCCGACGGTCGGCGGCAACCCGGCCAGCGTGCTGGCTTGCCGGGCAGGCGCTTGGCCGACGCCGGCCTGAATCACTTGCCCCATGATGACTTGATCGATGGCGTCGTGTGCCAACCCGGCGCGCTCGACTGCTGCGGCGATCGCGTGTCCGCCCAATTCAACCGACCGCAGCGACGACAAGCCGCCCAGAAACTTGCCTATCGGCGTGCGGCAACCGGCGATGATATAAGAAGATGCCATAGTTGAATCGCTGTTCTTCTCTTGCTCTGCGCTCTCCGCGTCCTCCGCGGTAAACAACCGAAGTTCCACCGTTCAGCATAGCCCTTGCGAAGCACCAAAGTAAGGTAGAATCAGCACGTCATTTCGATGCTCCGCAATCGACACCGAGGCGCACAGGTATGGCAGAACTTATCACCGCTCAGATGCAGCGGCCCGGACTGACTTTGCTCACGCTCAATCGTCCCGAGCGACGCAATGCGCTGTGCATCGCACTGCTCGATCAGTTATGCCGACGAATCGAAGAGCTGGCGGCGGATTCGTCGAACCGTGTCGTGATTCTGCGCGGCGCCGGGCCGACCTTTTCCGCTGGTTTGGATCTGGCCGAAGCGGCCAATCCCGACCTGGTCCAGACCTCGGCCCACGCGGTGGCTCGCACTTTCCAGTTGCTGCGCTCGACGCGGCTGATCGTGATCGCCGCCGTGCATGGTGGCGCGTATGCCGGCGGCGCGGGATTGATGGCGGCTTGCGATGTGGCCATCGGCGCGAGCGATCTAAAGATCTGTTTCCCTGAAGCGCGGCGCGGGTTGCTGCCGGCGCTGGTGTGCGGCGTGCTGAGCCAGAAGGTCCGCGAAGGCGATCTGCGCGAGCTGACGCTGGTCGGTAACACGATCGATGCCGCGCGTGCCCAGCAAATCGGTCTGTTGCAGCGTGTCGTCGCTCCCGATCAGCTGTTGCCACAAGCGACCGAAATGGCCGAACAAATCTTGTCCGGCGGTCCGCAGACGATCGAAGCCACCAAGATGCTGCTCAATCGAACGTACGCGACCAGCGACGCTGTGGCTCCTGAAGGCATGATCGAAGTGCACCTGCAAGCTCGCACCAGCCCCGAAGCCGTCGAAGGCCTCGCCGCGTTCCTGGAAAAGCGCCCGCCGCGATGGATGGAATGATAAAGCAGGGGACGCAGTAACTCCCTTTCGTGCTCGTGCTCGTGCTCGTGCTCGACTGGGCAGCCGTTCGAGCACGATTACGAGCACGAGCACGAGTACGAATGGAAACAGTCCGCGGCCTCCGCGGTTAAAAACCGAGCATTCGCGCTGTCTGAATTCGAGCAACATCCTGCAGCCCGAGCTCTTCGATGCTGATCTCGCGCATGCGGTACTTTTGGATCTTGCCGGTAACGGTCGTTGGAAACGAATCGACGAACTTCCAATAGTGCGGCACCTTGAAATGTGCTAGCTTCGTTTTGCAGAACGCGGTCAATTCGTCGGTCGTGGCGGTGCTGCCCTTGTGCAAACGCACCCAAGCCATCACCTCTTCGCCGAATTTGCGATCGGGCACTCCGATCACTTGCACTTCTTCGACCGCAGGATGCTGATACAGCACTTCTTCGACTTCGCGTGGATAGACGTTCTCGCCGCCGCGAATGATCAAGTCGCGCAGGCGTCCGGTCACGTGGAAATAACCGTTGCGCTGCCGCACGCCGATGTCGCCCAGGTGAAGCCAGCCCTCCGAGTCGATCGCTTCGGCGGTCTTGTCGGGCAAATTGAAGTAGCCGAGCATGACGTTGTGACCGCGGCAGCAAAGTTCGCCGCGCTCTTCATCACCCAGTTCGCGCCCGGTCTCCGGATCGACCACCTTGGCTTCGATCCCGGGCAGCGGCGTGCCGACGCTCGATACACGCAGCTCCAACGAGTCATCGACGCGCGTCTGCGTCATTAGCGGCGACGCTTCGGTCTGTCCGTAGCCGATCGTCATCTGAGCGGCTCCCATTTCGCGAGCCACTTTCTTCATCAGTTCGATCGGGCAAGGGCTGCCCGCCATGATGCCGGTGCGCAGACTCTTCAGTTGCCGCTGCGGAAAATCGGGATGCTCGAGCATCGTGATGAACATCGTCGGCACGCCGTAGACTGCCGTGCAGCGCTCGCGCTCGATCGCCTCGAGCGTCGAGCCGGCTTGAAAACTTTCCGCCGGAAAAACCATCGTCGAACCGTGCACGATCGAACACAGCGTACCTAAGACGCAGCCGAAGCAATGATACAGCGGCACTGGAATGCAAATGCTGTCCTGAGCCGATAGCTGTTGATTGAGCCCCGCGTAGTAGGCGTTCAGCAGCACGTTGCGATGCGAAAGCATAGCTCCTTTCGGATAGCCGGTCGTGCCAGAGGTGTACTGAATGTTGATCGGATCGACGCAGTTGAGCTCTCGTTCGGCTTGATGAAGGCGTTCCGTCGATACCGATTGGCCGCGAGCGAGCAATTCCTGCCAAGTGAGCGTTCCCGGTTGCGGCTCGCCTCGTAGCGTGATAACCCACTTGAGCTTCGGAATTTCTGTCGAGGCGAGTGAACCGGGCGTGTGGTTCGCCAGTTCGGGAACCGCTTCGAACAGTTCCCCGAAATAGTCGGTCGTCTTGTAGCGATCGATTAGCGCCAGGCCGCGCAGTTCGGCTTGGCCCAGCGCGTACGCAAACTCTTTGGTGCGATACGATGGGTTGATCGTTACCAGCACCACACCGATGCGAGCGGTCGCGAATTGCAGCAAGACCCACTCCGGCACGTTCGTCGCCCAGACGCCAAAGTGATCGCCGCGCCGGAGGCCCAGAGCCAGCAGGCCGCAGGCTACGCGATCCACTTCGCGATCGAGCTCGGACCAACTCAAGCGGTAATTCTGGCTGCAGAAAACCAAAGCGTCGCGGTCGGGATATTTGCGAGCCGTCTCGCGCAGGACGCTGCCG